>JAYVVY010000086.1:0-9385 GCA_043786575.1 Ilumatobacteraceae bacterium | reverse complement strand
CACCGTCATCGAGAGCGATCAGCTGGGCAGCGAGCAATTCGTCGAGCGGCACCAATGGTGGCAGCGGTTCAAGGGTTGTGGTTGGACCAGGGACGGTGGTGGCCCTAGCGGTCGTGCTTCCTGTCACCGAAGTCGTGGACGTCACGGCAGTGTCGGCGACCGCCTGCGGCAACGTTGGCGCAGCGGCGACTCCTCCCCCTTCGATGTCGCTGGGAAGGTTGATCATGACGACGGCGGCCAGCGCACCGACTGCTACCAGCGAGGCCCCCAGCAGCAGGCTGCGGCGCGGCACGGCAGCCAGCCACTGCGATTGCCGCACCGGATTCTCCAGATAGTGGAACGACAGGGCCGCGGCGCCGACAGAGGCGAGCAACACCGCGATTCGAGCTGGCGCGGACAGTGGGCCGAACTTGGCGTCGATCAGCACCAGCAGTGGCCAGTGCCAGAGGTAGATGCCGTACGAACGCTGGCCAATCCACACTATCGGCCGCACCCCGAGGTACGCGGCGGGTTCGTTGAGGTGGCCGCTACCCGACGCGGCGACGACGGCCACTGTGCCCAACACCGGTAGCAGCGCGGCGTACCCGAGGTTCATGGTGTCGTCGTAGGCGACGACGCAATAGCCGATGATGAACAGACCGAACCACGCGGCAGACGCCCTCAGGGTAGGCGAGAGGCGCATGACGGCGCCGCCGGTGAGAGCCAACATTGCGCCGGCGATGAGTTCCCACGCGCGGGTGGGGAGAAGGAAGAACGAGGGCGTGCGCGCCCATTCGGAGAACCAGACGAACGCTAGTAGCGACTGCAGGAAGAGCCCGGCCATGATGGCGAGCGCGTAGCGGCGCGTGTGCCAGCGAACGCGCGTGAGCGCATACAGCAGCAACGGCCACAGCATGTAGAACTGCTCTTCGACGGCCAACGACCAGAAGTGCAACAGCGGCGTGGGCATCGACTGACTGACCACATATCCGTCGCCCATGGCGAACTTGATGTTGATCACGAAACCGCTGGCCCAGAGCGCATCATTGGCAAGGTCAGATTGCGACAGCGGGTCCAGCATGAATCGACCGGCGATCAACGTGACGATGACTACCAGCAGCGATGCCGGCAGCAACCGACGAGCCCGGCGGCCCCAGAACCGAGGCAACGCCCGGCCGCCGCGCAGCAACAGGTCCTTCATCAACAGCGAGGTGATGAGATAGCCCGAGACCACGAAGAACACATCCACGCCGAGGAAGCCACCGCTCGTCGGCCCGATGTGAGCGTGGTAGAGCAGCACCACCAGAACCGCAATCGCTCGTAGACCTTCGATGTCGCGACGGAAGCCGATGGGCATGTCGTCGGCAAGCAGTTCTTCAGGCGTACGCGCAGTGGCGGCGTCGGTCTGCTCTCCGCTCTCTTGCGTAGTCATCGACGTAGACCCATCCTGCGCGCTCGACGACCACCCTCTACAGCGGCCACCAGTCACATGAGCGTAGTCGTGGGTGTCCAAAGAGAGCTGTCTCTACGCGTCGCGGACGCAGCGTTATGCACTGACCGCGAGGTGTTGCGGGATGCGCCGGCGAAGCGCTAACGAGCCCACGACACCCGCCATCGACGCACCCAGCGGCACCAGCCACACCAGCTTCAGCGAGTGCTGCATCACGATGCCGCCAATCGTGTTTGCCAAACCCATTGATCCTTGAAAGACCATCGTGGCCAGTCCGTGATAACGCCCAACGAGCTCCGGGGGCGCAAGGTCCGATGTCAGCGGTTGACGCACCGCTCCCAACACCGCCTCCCCGAAACCGCCCAACACTTGCGCGACACCGATCGCCACGATGGCGACGGCAATGGGCGCATACGGCGTGATGTTCATGAGGGCGAACGCCGCCACAAACCAGAGGTTCATCATCGCCAGCGAGGCCATTCGAGGGCGACCGCGGACCCACCGCAATGTAGGGATCTGCGTAAAAACAACGCTCACTGCACCGAACATGAACAGGATGCCAATCGTGGGCTTACTGATGCCCAGCAACGACGCGTAGGCGGGCATGAACGCGAAGAGAAAGCCGAACCCGAGCGCAATTGCGACGTCGGTCATCAGCAGCCGCACGAAAAACCGATCACCGACCACATCCGCGAAACCAACACGCGTCGGGCTCCGCTGATCAGGCGGCACGTGACCTGACGGCATGCCAGGCAGCACTGCGAGGAAGACCACATAGGTAGCGACGTTGACGGCGAACAGCCAACGAAAGGCTGCTACCGAATTACCGCTGACCAGGAAGCCGCCGAGCGCACCGCCGAGCGCAGCGCCCAGGTTCAACGACGCGCGCTGAAAGGCAGACACCGCTGGCCGCTCATGTGGCTGCACGATCAGCGCCAACAGCGCCGCCTGCGACGGGAACCACATCGCGTTGCCCACGCCCAGCAGCACGGATACCCCGAGCGCCTGCGGGAATGTGGTGACGCCGGCGTAGAGCGAACCAGCGACGATCGACACCAGGCAACCTGCCGTCAGAATTCGCCGAGGCCCGAAACGGTCGGAGAGGAAGCCCGCAAACGGGGTGCCGAGCACCATCGTGAAGCTCATTGCGCCGACCGCAAAGCCAGCCTGACTGAGTGAGATGCCACGGACTTCGTGAAAGTAGATCAGTACGAAACCGAAGAGCGCTGCAGAGCCGACCATGTTGATGACCGTGGCCGCGAAGAACCGCTGCAGCGCCGGGCTGAAGGAACGAAAGCCCGGGTTCGTCATTACATCCAGAGTAGGTGGGCATCCGCCGCACACCGACATGAATTCGCGATACTTCGCACCGCATGTTGCACCACGACACACGCGCCGGCCTCACCATCGCCGATACGGTCGCATCGTTCACACGGTCGACCACGTGGGAGCTCATTGACGAACTCCCGTTGCGGTTCGATGCGTTGCATCCGCAAGGAATGGCTCGGGTGGGCGCGACGTGGTGGGTGTCCACCGTCGACATCGACCGACGGCATGGCCTCGTGCTTGCGATCGACGCCGACGGCCAGCTCGTCGAACAGATTCCTGTTGGCGACGACGCGCGATACCACCCGGGCGGGATGGACTTCGATGGCGAGGCATTCTGGATCGCAAGTGCGGAGTATCGACCGAACTCATCGGCAACCATCTATCGGATGACACCGGGTGGGCAGCCCGAGCATGTGTTCCAGGTGGACGACCACGTTGGCGCTATTGCGCGGTGTGGCCGCGGTGGCGACCTCGTTGGCTGGTCGTGGGGTTCGCGTCGCTTTTACCGCTGGTCGGTAGATGGTCGGCTGCTGGCGGCCACGGTGAACCCCGGTTTCTTCGTTGACCATCAGGACTGCCAATGGTTGGACACCGGCCACATGCTGTGCGGCGGTGTTGCGGAAGTCCGCCTCGCCGATGGGCCGGGTTGGCTTGGCGGCATCGGCCTACTGCAGGCCGAAGACCTCGTCATGGCACGCGAGGTGCCGTTCCCGCAATATCAACTCGGCACCGGGCGAGTGGGCACTCACAACCCAATCTGGTCAGAGGTCTGCGACGGGCAACTCGTTGTGCACCTGCTACCAAACGACGGGCACGGGGCAATTCTGTCCTACGCGACGCCGCTCGTCGGCAGGCCCAGCTGAGCGCGCCTCATGCTCTCCGGCTCGGCAACGACAGCCTCGTAGAGCTGTGCGAACTCGTCGGCGGCTGACGCCCACGAGTACCGCTCTTTGACGAACTTCGCGGCACGCCGGCCCCTTGCCGCCCTCGTCAACGGTTCTGACACCGCCTCAGCGAGAGCACGAGTGATCGCCGCAACGTCGTCCGGCGGAACCAACCATCCTGTTGGTCGAGTGGGGTCGACGTTGATAAATGCGCGCGGGCCGCCGGTGTTGGTCGCAATCGGCGACACACCAGCAGCCATCGCTTCGAGGTAGACAAGCCCAAATGGTTCCTCAACGGATGGGGCAGCGAACACGTCGCTGCAGGCCAGCGCCTCCGCCAGATCAGCGTGATCGCGCCAACCGACAAAGAACACGCCCTGAGCACTCAACCGCTGCACGGTGTCGTACGGGTGCTCACCCTCCCACTCGCCGGGATAGCCACCCACGATCACCAACACCGCATCGCTACCCGTCGACTGCCGCAGCGCGTGATGGGCTTCGATCAGCAGCTGCAGGCGCTTGAACCGCAGAAAGCGGCCCGCGTACAGCACCACAGGCACCGGTGCGCCGGCGGCATCGACGAACGCAGACAGATCGTCGACGGTATAGCGAACCGAACCCTCTCCTGCGCCTGGCCGCCAGCCACGAGGGTCGTCGACCAACCATCGCCGCCAGCGTGCAAGCCGCTCGTTGGGGGTGCGCAGTCGCGGAGCAAACACATCGGTGTCGACCCCATTCGAGATCGTCACCACGCGCTGCGCCGGCACCCCCAGCAGGTCGAGGGCGAGTTGATGATCCATCGCGGACACCGTCACCACGCGCGCCGAACGTTGTGCCCACAGCCGCATCCGAGTGGACCACTCACATGAATTCAGCGTTCTGTCGTGAGCTGCCAGCATCTTCAGCTCGGTGCCGTGCAAGTGCGTGACCACCGGAACGTGCGGCCACAGCTGGTGCACGGCCTCGTGGACCGGGGTGAGGTGATGAAGGTGAATGATGCTGGGTGCCGCGCTCAGCCGCTCGGCGAGGAAGTGTTTCCAGCTACGCACCTGCCGCCCGAAGGCTGCGACGTCAAGATGAGCGAAGGCCCGATCCGGCACGCCGGGCTTGTCTTCGTACGACGCGTGCATTGGCACCATCGCCGCCATCGGGTCGGCACCGGCCGCCCATGACTGCACAGCGGGGGTGTAATCCAACGACTCACATCGCAGCGTGGAGAAAAACCGCCCCGCATGCGAAGGTTCGGCTTCGCAGCCCAGCGACCCGGACAACACCGTTGGTTCCCACCGTGTGCCGACCAACGCGCGTGACAGATAGCGAGCCACCTGTGCACTGCCACCGCGTGGATAAAAGTAGAACCCCATTGCAGCGTTCTGACGTTCCGACGAAACCATCCGTTCACCGTACGGACACCTCACCACGAACGCAAGAAAACCTCACCGCCGCCGAGCTAGTGGTGGCCGTGATCGTGGCTGCGATCGTGCCCGTGCGGCATCTCGCCAATCACAAAGTCGTGATGGTCGTCGTGCTGGATTCCCTGCAGCGTGATGCCGAACGTCTGCAAGAGCATCGAGGTGTTCAATACGTCCGCAGGCGCGCCCTGGGCGATGATGCGACGGTTGAGCAGCAGTACCTGGTTGCATCCGGAGGCTTCGCCGATGTCGTGCGTGGCGGTGACCACTGATCCGCCACGCGCCAGCGCCATCTCCACCAGTTCCCGATAGCGCTCGCGACCGGCCACATCCAAGCCACCAGTGGGCTCGTCGAGTACCAACAGGTCTGCGTTGCGAGCCATCACCTGCGCGAGATAGATCCGCTGCTGTTGCCCTCCCGAGAGCGAACGCAGCGGCTCATCGCCAAGATGGGTGACTTCCATGTGCGCCATCGCGTCACGCACCAGTTGCCGGTCGAGCTCCGACGTCCGCCCGAACAGGCCCAGCGAGGCAAACCGCCCCATACGAACCACTTCAATCGCACGAATCGGCACCACGAAGCGAGCGGTATGGGCCTGGCCGAGATATGCAATCTGCTGCGGGCGGGTCCCCGGCTTGCCACCCAGAACCTCCAGCGAACCGGCGACCGGTGGGATGAGACCAAGGATTGTCTTGAGCAACGTCGATTTGCCGGAGCCGTTGGTGCCCACAAGTGCCAGCGACTCGCCCGCCTGAAGCGTGAGCGAGATGCCTTCTACCACCGGGTCGTTGCCGTAGCCCACGGTGAGTGCGGTCGCAACCAGCGGGGCAGCGGTCATGCCGCACCTACAGAGGCAGCCGGAGCGGGCCTGTTCACTGACCGCATGAGACTGCGACCAGCGACCTGCACACTGAGCACGGCGAAGAACGCGCAGACGGTCACGAACACGATCGTCGCCCCGCCCGAGGTGTTGTAGTGGTAGCTGAGTAGCAGACCCACGTAGACCGATGTGGCGCCGATGCCGACTGCCCACGCGATCATCGCCCAGATTCGCCGCGCGAGTAGCGCACCAGCGCTGGCCGGCGCGATCAGCATTCCGAACACAAGCAGCGTGCCGACAGCCTGGAAGCTGACCACCACGGTGGCGGCCACCATCATCAGCATGACGGCGTGATAGCGACGGGATGAGAAACCCGACACGTCTGCCTGCTCTGGGTCGAAACAGAGGAGGAGAAATGGCCGATAGAGCAGTGCAACACCTGCCGAAATGACGACGGCTGCAATTGCCAGCACCAAAATGTTGGCCGGGCGGATGCCCAGAATCTCACCGAAGAGAATGCGGACGATGTCGCCGTTGAACGAATCGGTTCGCGACACCATGATCACGCCCAAGGCCAACATCCCGACGAACAACAGCCCGATGGCGGTGTCCGACGAAAGGCCAGATCGGTTGGTCACGAAACTGACACCGACGATCATCACCGCCGAGCCAACTGCTGCCCCCAGCATGCCGGGAGCCCCGAGCAGCAAAGCACCCGCCACGCCCGGCAAGACACCGTGCGCCAGCGCGTCGCCGATGAAGGCGAGGCCGCGCAACACGACGAACGTGCCAGCCACTGCGCAGAGCACTGCGACGAGAATGCCCGCGACGAGCGCGTTGCGCATGAACTCGTTGTTCGAGAAGGGCGAGATCAACCAGTTGTACATATGGCGTGTGCAGCCTAGGCAAGGGCCGCAGCAACCTTGGCTGCGTTCTCTAGCAGGAACGTCGCATAGGTGCCGTCGGCGGGCAGGGTCTGTGAGGCGAGGTCCACGACTTTGACGCCGGCCTCGTCACCAATCGCCTCCGCCACCTGCGTCGGTGTGCCGATCTCGGTGAAGATTGCTTTCACGTTCTGAGTGGCTATCTCGTCGGCCAGTGTCGACAGCTCCTGCGCTGACACACCCGCCTGCGAGGTCAGGCTGGGAATCAGCGCGCCGACCAGCTGAAAGCCGTAGCGCCTCGCGAAGTAGCCCATCGACTCGTGGCCGGTGACCAGCTTGCGATTTGCCTCCGGTACGGCCGCCAGCACGCTGGCGACCTGCGCGTCCAGCGTGTCCAGGCCAGCGATCACCGACGCAATGCCGGCAGCAGCATCGATCCCTTGCCCGACGAGCACCGGCCCCAACGCCGTCATCACGTCTTTCAGCGTCAGCGGGTCCATCCACAGGTGCGGGTCCTGCGCACCGATCTCCTGGTCGGGGTCACCCGTCGGTAGCCCTTCGCCCTCGCCCACGAGACGGACAGTGATGTGGTCGGAGGCGACGAACGTTTGCACGCCATCCTCCTGTGCGTTGTTCAACACCTCAAGTACGCCGCCTTCCAGGTCGAGGCCGTTGCGCACGATCAGGTCTGCGTTGTTGAGTTGTTCGATGTCCTTCGCTGACGGCTCCCACTCGTGCGGGTCCGAGCCATTCGGAATCAGAAGGACCACGTGTGCGGCATCACCCACTGCATCGCGCACCAGCGAGCCCAGTACCGAATAGGTCACCACGACGGTGGGTTTGCCGTCAGCCGTGGAGCTGGCGTTGTTGCCGCATCCGGCGACGAGCGTCAGCGTCGCTAACGCGGCGATGACTGTTGCACCGACGGCTCGATTCGGAATAGGAAGCATTCTCAGAATGCTACGCCGCGGCAGCCGAACCACAACCCAAGTCGGAATCATTCCTATCGATTCTCGTTTGATCGGTAGGCTCACCACCGTGACCGTTGCCATTGATCTCGCACATGTCCACGACGCATCAGCCACGCGCCTGCGCAGCGCCGATCAGCTCTACACCTCGGGGCGGCGCGAGTTGGTGGAACTGCTCGCGTCGATGGGCCGGCCGGTCACCATTCCCGACCTGCTCGCCGAGCAGCCCAAGCTGACGCAAAGCTCCGTGTACCGCAACTTGGCGATGCTCGAGTCGGCTGGTGTGGTGCAGAAGGTCGTCAGCACCGACGACCGTGCACGCTTCGAGTTGGCCGAAGACTTGATGGGGCATCACCACCACCTCATCTGTGTGGAGTGTGGCCGTGTCGACGACTTCGTGGTGTCCCCGGCCGCCGAGCACCGCATCGAGTCGATCCTAGAACTGGCCATCGCCGACACCGGCTTTCAGCCGTCCGGCCACCGCCTCGACATCGTCGGCACCTGCATTGACTGCGCCAACTGAGATCGCAGCGAACGCACCACCCGCTCGTAGGGCACACTGAAAGCAACATGTCCGCGCTCACCGACCTTCTTCCGCCAGTCGGTAGCGATCCAACGCTGGTACTGGATGCGTTCGCGGAGTGGGCTACCGCAGGCGGGCGGCCGCTGTACCCGCATCAGGAAGAAGCCGCGCTGGCGCTCGCAGCTGGTGAGCACGTGGTGCTGGCCACCCCGACTGGCTCGGGGAAGAGCCTCGTTGCTATTGCGGGCATTTTGCTCGCGCTCAACGACGGCCGACGTGCGGTGTGGACAGCACCGATCAAGGCGCTCGTGGCGGAGAAGTTCTTCGACCTCGTCGATCTGCTGGGCGCCCAGCAGGTAGGCCTCGCCACCGGCGATGCATCCATCAACTCCGACGCGCCGGTACTGGTGTGCACTGCGGAAGTGTTGGCGAACAACGCACTCGCGCAAGGATCCGCCAGCGACTTCCGCTTTGCGTGCCTCGACGAGTTTCACTACTACGCGGACCCGGACCGCGGCTGGGCGTGGCAGATACCGCTACTGGAACTGACCAACTGCCAAATGCTGCTGGCCTCGGCGACGCTGGGCGACATGAGCGCGATCACGACTGACCTCCTCGATCGGTCGGGTCGCCCGGTCACCGAGGTCACGTCCGTGGATAGGCCTACGCCGCTGTACCACCAGTGGCGAATGATGTCGGTCGCCGACAGCGTGCTGGAGGCCGTGCGCGACGGGCTCAGCCCCGTCTACGTCGTTCATGCCAACCAGGCTGCTGCCATCGAACGTGCCCAGGGCTTGGTGAGTACCAACGTCACCACTCGGGCACAGCGCGAGGCAATTGCAGCAGCTATGGCCGGAATCAAAATGGGACGTGGTTTCGGTGAGACGCTGGACAGGCTGATTCGCAATGGCGTGGGCGTGCACCACGCCGGCATGCTCCCCCGCTATCGGCGCTTGGTCGAACGGCTCGCGTCCGAGGGACTTTTGCCGGTCATCTGCGGCACCGACACACTCGGGGTTGGCGTCAACATCCCCATCCGTACGGTGCTGATGACGGCGCTCACCAAGTTCGACGGCAACCGCGTGCGCCAATTCAGCGTGCGCGAGTTCCACCAGTTGGCAGGTCGTGCGGGCAG
>JAYVVY010000085.1:0-20916 GCA_043786575.1 Ilumatobacteraceae bacterium | reverse complement strand
CCCACCGCGGACCACGAAGCGGCCGTCGACAATCGTGTGCCACGCGCTGACGGGGCCGCAGCGCAGCCACGCCTCAATCGGGTCGGCTAACGCCCCGGCGAACACCGGGCCGGTGAGCTTCCAGATGGCAATGTCGGCCACCGCGCCCGGCGCAATGACACCGATCTCGCCTTCACGACCGAGACAGCCAGCGCCGCCCAGCGTGGCCATCTCCAGCGCCACCCGCGCTGTGCCCGCGTGGGCACCGTCGCGCAGCTTGGCCAGCAGCATCGCCTGACGGGCTTCCATCCACACCGACGCACTATCGGCCGATGACGAGCCGTCGACACCGAGACCGACCTTGACGCCAGCCGCACGCATCGCCACGATCGGTGCAATGCCGGACGCGAGAATCATGTTGCTGCTCGGGCAGTGGGCAACGCCGACGCCGGCCGCGCCAAGGCGATGCTGCTCGTCGTGATTGGGCATCACACAGTGCGCCACCCACGTGCGGCTGGTGCACCAGCCGGTGCGCTCCAGATATTCCATTGGTCGGCACCCAAAAGTGGCCAGCGAGAACGCATCGTCCTCTGCGTTCTCGGCGAAGTGTGTATGCAGTCGCACGTCCAGCCGTTCGGCCAGCTCCGCGCTGCGCACCATCAGTTGCTCGGTGACGCTGAACGGGCTGCACGGAGCGAGCGCAATTCGCACCATCGCGCCGTGGCTGCGGTCGTGGTGGGTGTGCACGGCGGCTTCGCTGGCGGCCAGGATCTCGTCGTCATCGGCCACCACGTCGTCGGGTGGCAGACCGCCGTCCTTCTGACTGAGGCTCATCGAACCACGAGTCGGGTGGAAGCGCATGCCCAGTTCGCGGGCGGCTGCAATCTCCGCGCTCAGCAGATCCCCCGCGCCACGAGGGTGCAGGTAGAGGTGGTCAGTGCTGGTGGTGCATCCGCTCATCGCCAGCTCGGCAAGGCCGACGAACGCGCTCGCGTACACCGACTCTTCATCAATCGCGCGCCACAACGGGTACAGCGACTGCAGCCAGCCGAAGAGTGGCTTGTCCGTCATCGGCGGGTACGCGCGAGTCAGGTTCTGGAACATGTGGTGATGCGAGTTGATCAACCCCGGCGTGACCAAACAGTCGCTGGCATCGATCGTGCGAGTAGCGGCCGGTGCAGGGTCGGTGCTGGCGCCAACGGCTTCGATCAGGTTGCCGGTGATGGCCACCCAGCCGCCGACCAGTTCGCGCCGCTGGGGGTCGACCGTGGCCACGGTGAGGGCGTTGCGAATCAGCAGGTCTGTCACGAGTTACTCGGTTCAGGCCAATGAATCGAGGATCAGCTGCACGTCGTCGATGGTGGTGCGCGGATTGACGATGCAGATGCGCAGCACAGTCTCGCCGGCCCATGCGGTAGGCACCACGAAGGCGGTGCCGGCGGCCAGCATTCCATCGCTCCACGCCTGATAGTCCGCAGGGCCCCAGCCGATTCGACGGAACAGCACAATGCTCAGCTCCGGCTCCATCAGCAGTTCCAAACTTGCCGTCTCACGGATGAGGCGGGCCGCCTCCCGGGTGACGGTGAGCGTGGTTTCCACCGCGTCGCGATACGCCGCTGTGCCATACGTTGCGAGGCTGAACCAGAAGGGCAACCCCCTCGCGCGACGCGAGAGATGGTGCGCAAAGTCGCTGGGGTTCCAGTCCTCTTCGTGCCCCTCGTCGGCGTGCAGCACATCAAGGTATTCCGCGTGCTGCGTGTGCGCAGCGCGAGCGATCAGCGGGTCGGCGTAGAGCAGCGCACAGCAGTCGAAGGGTGCGAACAGCCACTTGTGTGGGTCGACGATGAAGCTGTCGCAACGCTCGATGCCGTGATACTTCGCGCGCACACTTGGCGCGGCCAAGCCGGCGCCGCCGTAGGCACCATCGACGTGGAACCACACGCCCAACTCGGCCGCAACATCAGCTGCCGCATCAAGATCGTCGATGACGCCGGCGTTGGTGGTGCCACACGTCGCGACGATCGCGAACACGCGCTCACGGTCCTGCGGTTCCAGAGCATCGACCACGCGGCGCAGGTTCGCGACGTGTAGCCGACCCTCGCTGTCGGACGGCACGGAGATCTCGTCGGCGTCCATCGCCCGGCACGCCGAAGCAATGCTGCTGTGTGCGCCCTTCGACGAAATGATCAGGCCACGAGTGCGGTCGAACTTGCCTTCGGCGCGCAGACGCCAGCGATAACGGGCTGCAATGAGTGCGCTCAGGTTGCCGCCGGTGCCGCCGCTCACGAACACGCCCCCGGCCGCAGTCGAGAGACCCACCAGGTCGGCGATGTAACGCAGCGCTTCATTCTCCGCATAGACGGCCCCGCCACCCTCCATCCACGAACCGGCGTAGATGCTGGAGGCACCGACAATGAGGTCGAAGAGAATCGACGCCTCAGTCGGCGCCGCAGGCACAAACGACAGGAAGCGGGGGTGGTCGACCGAGATGCACGCCGGCGCCAGCACATCGCCAAACACGCGCAGCGCCTCCAAGCCGCCAAGGCCGCGCTCGGTGATGGTGCGCCCGGCCATCGCCCTCAACTCGGCGTAGGTGCGGGGCCCGTCGAGCGGTGGCTCCATGCGCACCCGGTCGACTGCGTAACGGACAATGGCTTGCGTGAGCACCTCGGTGGAGGCGTCGTGCTGATGCATAGCTGCCAGTCTGCCAGCAACATGCCATCTGCGCCCTACAACGCAGTGACCCCGGCACCGTTACAAGCGGCCCGGGGTCGTGGTCACAACCTGTGGAGACTATGACGCCGCCCAGGCTACCTACGTCGTTCTCAGACGCGCTGATTAGTAGTTCGTGTCGAGCAGTTCACTGCCGGCGTTGCGCTGCTCGCCGTCGCGGTTGAGCAAGTAGCCGAGCAGCGCTGCGATGGTGACCGAGCCCATGATGGCGATCACGGGGAAGATCAGCAGGACAAGGATGATTGCAAGGGCGCCGGGCACGTCAGCAGCCTACAACTCAAGCGTCGGCGGCCACGGGCTTGAACGCCCAGGCCTCGATCTCGACGGCGCCACCAGCAGGCAGCGCGGCCACGCCGATGGTGCTGCGCGCGGGCCGGCTGTCACCGAAGCCGGCGACGTATGCCTCGTTGAAGGCGGCGAACGTTTCCATGTCGGTGAGGAAGCACAGCGTCTTGGCTACGTCGGCCACGGTTGCGCCCATCGAAGCCAGCTGGCCCTTCAGGTTCTCCACGGCCTGCGCCGTCTGCGCGGGCACCCCACCCTCGACGAGCACACCGTCTTTGAGGCCCAGTTGGCCGCTGACGATGATCCAGTCGCCGGCGCGAACTGCGGGTGTGTAGGGGCCGAGGGGTTTGGTCATGGCCGCATCGTACGCCACGCGTTCGCCACCGGCCCAGCCGTCAACCCAGCGGGCATCTAGCCGTTGAGCTTGCCGCCCTGCAGTTTCGCCGTGAGTTCCTTGAACGTCTCCCACTCGCCTCGCGCCAGCAAACCCGCCTGTTCCGGCCACGTGGAGGGGTCGTGAACCCGGAAGCGAGGGCCTGCGCCCTCGAGCAGCGTGCGCAGCGTGGCGACATCCGTGCGGTGTAGTTCCCACCACGTCGTGATGCGACCGGTGGTGTGCAGCATGTCGGCAATCTTGGGGCCGATCCCCTCGATGACGGTGAGGTCGTTCAGCCGCACCTTCTCGCCCAGCACCTCCGCGCCGCGCTCCAGGTCAGGGTCGCTCGGGGCAGTGCTGAGATTGTACGCGGTGAGCGTGCTGTACAGTTCGCCGATCTTCGCCTCGTGGTTCCACAGTCGGGCGCGCAGATCGCCGATGGTGGCTTCGTGTTCAATGATCAACGTGGCAAGTCGGGCACGTTCGACATCGTCGGGGACTGGAGGGTCCGGGGGCTCTGGAAGTTCGGTCGACAGCGAGGACGAGACGACCGCGCTCAGTCCGGCAGCCCTCGTAGCCGCGGCGATGGCGCGACAGTCATCCAGTTCGATACGGAGGCGGTCGTGTTCGCCAGCAATCTTGTCCGACTCTTCCACGCGCACACGCAGCCGCTCGAGTTCGGCACGCTCGTCGTCCGTGGCGGGCACGATCGCCGCCCGACGTACGCCGCGAAGCAGCCAGCCGACGATAAGGCCAATGACGGCAGCGGCAATCAGCCACAGGGCCCACTTTGCGAGTGTGTACGGCACGGTTCTGTTCCTGTCTCGAATTCGGCTAGGTATCGGTCAGATGGCGGTCACGCCGAAGACCACGCGGCGGCTCTGTTCGGGCAACTCGTTGCCGTTGCTGTCACGGATGAGTTGCGTCATGCCGAACCCTGTGGAGGTGAGGTCGGCGGGGGGTACCCCATTTGCGATCAGCGCGTCGCGCACGGCGGCAGCGCGTTGCTCGCTGAGTGTCAGGTTGCGGCCAGGGTCGCCCTCACTATCGGTGTGGCCCTGCACTTCGATGGTGAGGCCGCCGAACCGCTTGGCGATGCCGGCCACCTGCTGCACAGTGCCCAGCGAAGACAGGCTGATGTTGACGCTGCCTTTGTCGAACAGGATCGGCTGCGCACCGACGAGCGCATTGAGCTCCTCCTCCAATGCCCCAGCCTGCCCGTCGCTGGCCGTCGCCCGTGGGGTGAGCGTCGCGGCAAACCCGTACTCGGCCGCCGCCGAAATCAATGCGGCACGGTTGTCGTTGGTGGCGTACGACCCGGTCAGGCTGACGTCGCTACCGTTCCATCCGAGCGCGCCGCCGACCAGGTTCGTTGGCATCAACGACACGACGTCGAGCAGTCCGTTGAACTGACCAGCCGGAACCGCAGGGACCTGCGAGTCGACGGCGAGGTTGTTGACAATATTGCTGGCCGACAGAGCGTTGCGGGCCCGGTCGATCAAGGCCAGTCGTTCGAGGTCGCTGGCGACAGTGCCGCCAAGGGTGAAGATCCCGTCCTGAAGAGTGGCCGTGAAGAGATCCGGCGCCGCCGCGGGCAACGTCGTCGGCGCAACAGTCGTGGAGGACGATGTCGGCGGCGCGGAGGAGGTCGTTGTCGTCACTGTCGTTGTCGAGGTTTCCGGCACGCTCGACGACGTGGTGGTGGCAACGGGTCCGCCAGCAACACCACACGAAACATCCGCCTCGACGACACGGACGCCCCACACGCTCTGTGCAAGCGCAACCGCCCGGGCCGGGTCGGCCAACGCATCGGTGCACTGCAGCGTGCCATCCTGCCCGGAAAACTCAGCGCGCACGATGATGTCGGCTGCCGCAAGTCTCGATTCCACTCGAGAGGCCAGATCGGCCTCGGTTCGCGGCACCTGCACTACGGCACCGGCGATGAAAACCGTACTCAATGCGACAGCCCCGCCGAGCATGATCCGTCGCGCTTGTGGGTGTGTGGCAAAGGTCATCGCACGGCAGACTCGCACGCTGCGAATCGGTGATGCAACCGAAGTACCGTGCCCTTGTGAATTTCTCGCGACGTCAGGTCATCACCGCCGCAGGCAGTGCCGTTCTCCTCGCTGCATGTGGCGACAACGCAGAAACGAAGGGTTCCAGCACCGCTGGTGGCACCTCGCCCGGTGACGCGGTCGCCGCCCCCGAGGGTGGCTGGATTCTGGTCCAACGGTTCCCGACCGAGCCGCTGATGGTGCCCGGCGACGTCCGCCTGCCAGTGTCGCTGGCGGACGACACCCGGATGCTGGACAACGGGCCTGCCACGCTGACCGGGTGGGTCGAAACCGACGACGACGCCCGCACACGCATCACCAACGTCACCGGCATTCGGCGCCAAGAAGGCATCCCCACGCCGTACTGGGAAGTGCGTGCAACGTTGCCGGCCGAGGGTTCGTACGCGCTGCGCGTCGAAGGCGACGACGGCTACGGCGCCAGCTTCACCGTCTACTCACCCACCGACGTGATCTCGCCACTGACAGGCGATGAGCTGCCCCCGTTCGACACGCCCACTGCCGAGGACCACCGCGGCGTCGAGCCGTATTGCACCCTTTCACCGGACCCATGCCCGCTGCACGAGATGACGCTCACCGAAGCACTTGCGCTCGGCAAGCCGCTTGCCTACATGGTGGGCACGCCCGCGCATTGTCAGACAGGAACGTGCACTCCCGGCCTTCAGTTCCTGATGGCCGAACACGAACGCGTCGGCGACAAAATCGTGATGGTGCACGCCGACGTGTACGCCGACAATGCAGCCACCGAAATTGCCCCAGCAGTGAACGCCCTGGGCGTGCAGTACGAGCCGATCATCTATTTCTGCACGGCCGATGGCACGATCGTGGACCGCCTCGACGCGGTGTGGGACGCGAGCGAACTCACCGAACGAATCGACGCCCTACTCGCGCGGTAGACGACTGAGCTGAAGGACTGTTTCAGCTGAAGGACTGTTTCAGCTGAACGACTGGCCGCAGCCGCAGCTGCGAGTGGCGTTCGGGTTGGTGATGGCGAAGCCGGCCTGGTTGAGGCCATCCTTGTAGTCCAGCGTGGCGCCCAGTAGCAGCTGTGCGGAAGCCGGGTCGACAACAACGCTGATCTGGTCTGGGCCGAACTGGCCCTTCTCGTCATCGTCGGCGAAGTCGCCATCGAAGAACATTTCGTAGGAGAACCCGCTGCAGCCACCGGGACGCACGGCCACGCGCAGGGCGAGGTCGGTGGCACCTTCGGCTTCGAGGAGTTCCTTCACCTTGCGGGCGGCGTTATCGGTGACCGTGATCATGGCGGATCTCCTTGCGGGACGAGGCGGGCCGGAGGTGATTCCGGAGCCGTGAGAGAAGTGTAACTGGGAATTACCGTAGCATTGACTTCGTGATTACAACACCGCCAAGCGCCGACGAGGTGACCGAGCTATTACGCGCGGTCATCGACCCGGAGTTGGGCGCCGACATCGTCACCCTGGGCATGGTTCCCGGCGTCTCGGTGGCCGACGATGGCGTGGTCACGGTGGGTATCAAGCTGACCATCGGCGGTTGCCCGCTACGAGCGCAGATCAAGAAAGACGTCGAGACTCGCGTGGCAGTGCACCCGGGCGTCACCAACGTGAAGATCGACTGGGGTGAGATGACCAGCGAAGAGCGCAGCGATGTGATGCTGAAGGCCCGCTGGAACGCCCGCGAGAACGCAACCGAGACCGCCATTGCGGTCACGACCCGCGTGATCGCCATTGCCAGCGGCAAGGGCGGTGTGGGCAAGAGCTCGGTCACCGTCAACCTCGCCGCTGCTGTCGCCGCGCAGGGCTTCACCGTTGGTGTGCTCGACGCCGACATCTGGGGCTTTTCCGTACCGCGCCTGCTGGGCATCGACGAGCCGTTGGAGGCACACAAGGTAGAGGGCAGCGACAAGCCGCGCATCATGCCCAACGAGTTGGTCGTCGGTCGCGGATTGTCGAAAGGCCTTTTGAAAGTCGTCAGTACCGGTTTCCTCGTCGAAGAAGACACCGCGCTGATGTGGCGTGGGCTGATGCTCACCAAGGCCGTCGAACAGTTCCTCAACGACGTCGAGTGGGGCGAACTGGACTACCTGTTCATCGACATGCCGCCCGGCACGGGCGACGTGCAGATGGGCCTGGCCCGCATGCTGCCGCGCACCGATCTGCTCATCGTCACCACGCCTGCGTTGGCGGCCCAGAAGGTCGCTGCTCGTGCAGCGGACATGGCCCGCCGCAGCTTCCTGCGCGTCTGCGGCATCATTGAAAACATGAGCGCGTTCACCTGCGAACACGGCACCTCCTACGCCCTGTTCGGTGAAGGTGGCGGGCAAGCATTGGCAGACCAGGTCGGTGTGCCACTGCTCGGTCGCATTCCGCTGGAGGCAGCAGTGGCTGCCGGAGGCGACGCCGGAACGCCGGTTGCGCTCGACGGCGTCGGCCCGGCCGCCGACGAGTTCCGCGCCATCGCCCGCCTCATCGTCGAAGAGGTAGCTCCGCCCACCAACATGGCCGGCTGTAGCGCCCGAATGTTGAACATGGTCGCCGCCGCCCTCGACGCCAACGACGCAGCCAAGGCCGCTGCGACCCCGTCCGTCGACTGAAGCAGCCGGCACGAGCTACGACTCGGTCAGGTCGAGCCCCATGAAGGCGAGGAGTTCCGGAACGAACCCAAACAACGCGTTGAGGACCACGTTGTCGTCAACTGCTTCGTAGTGATGGGCAAGCCGAACCCTCATTCCGACCACGCTCTTCCACGGCACCTCGGGGAAGTCGGAACGAAACTCGGCTGGCAGCCTGTTGGCCGTCTCACCGATCCGCTCGACATAGAGGTGAGCCGCGGCGCACAGGTCCGGGTCCCTGCGGATGGTTGCCTCGCCTCGAGACGCGAGTCGGGCACAGCGTTGCCCGTAGTCCACCAACAGCTCAAGGCTGTTACGCACTCGCACGACGGTCCACCATTTTTCAAGACGGTCAAGTCGATCTGAAGCTCCGGCGTCGACCTCCGGCGTGTGAGTCACACGGGGACCATCTCAGCGATGATCTCGCGGTGCGCTGTGAGCCGCTCTGGTCGCAGCCCTCCCGCCGAGATGACGTCGACCGGCACCCCGAGCACCGACTCCAGGTCCTCCTGGAAGGACGTAATGTCGACGAAGGAGACGTGCGGGCCAAACGTGGCGACCAGATCGAGATCCGACACGCAGGTGTCTTCATCGCGAGCGGTCGAGCCGAAGACCTGTAACTCGGACACGTCGTATCGCGCCACAATCTCGACCACGCGTTCGTGATGCTGACGAAGAGCCTGGCTGGGGCGGTAACCGATCGCAGTCATGATCCGCGCAAATGTCTGCAGGTGAGGAGTCACGGCGCCGGTCTCGTAGCGCGCAATGGCCGACTGGGTTGTGCCCGCACGAGCCGCCACATCGGATTGGGACAAACCGGTGTTCGTTCTCGCAGCTCGAAGCCGGTCGGCCATTTCCATCACCGGAATATACCTGCTGACAGGCATATAGGTGACGGATCAGGGCAGGGCGTCGTAGTCGGGGTCGTTGGGCATGGCGATGCCGGCCATGCGGCCCTCTGGGGTGAGCCGAATTTTGGGCAGGATGCATTGCGGCGTGCCGACGGCCCATGCCGCTTCCATCGCACTCTCGACCGAGCTGTGTGCATCGAGGAAGCGCAGATTGGTCACGGTCGGCGGCATCAATTGCAGCTCGCCGGCTTCGAACTGCTCGAGAGCGTCGGCAGGGCGCACCCACATGCTGGCGACCGTCTCGTTGTCGTCGTGATGCGACGTCTGGCCGGCGGGACTGGCGGCCATGAAGAAACGCGTGTCGAATCGACGAGCCGTCTCACCTTTGGGCGTGATCCAATGACTCATCCACGGCAGCGCATCGGTTGCCAGACGCAAGCCGTGGTCGGCGGCCAGCGCCCGCACGTCCACCTCACCGTCGTACACCGCCGTGCGATGCGCAAGAGCCGGGTGCCCGTCGCTCACCATCTTCCCATCGGGATCAACCGCGAGCAACACGCCGGCTTCCTCGTAGCACTCACGAACGGCGGCCACGCGGTAGCCCTCGTCACCCTCGCCGTCGGCCGCATCCACCTTGCCACCGGGAAACACATACATGCCGCCGGCGAACGCCGCGTTCTGCGTGCGCCGCAGCATGAACACCTCCACACCGTCAGCCGTGTCGCGCAGCAACATCACTGTTGCCGCCGCCTTGACAGGTACCTCCACATCAGCCATGCGGGCACCGTACACACCGATAGGGTCGGGATCGTGCTCGTATGGATGGACCTTGAGATGACCGGACTTGAGCCGGGCCGCAATGTGATCGTAGAAATCGCAACCATCGTGACCGACGACAATCTGAACATCGTCGCCGAGGGACCAGATCTGGTCGTGCACCAGCCCGAGGAAGCACTGGCCCTCATGGAGCCAGTCGTGGTGGAGATGCACACCAAGAGCGGGCTGATCGACCAGATTCGCGCCTCCACCATCACGCTCGAAGAGGCCGGCGCGCAGACGCTGGCGTTCATCAAGGAGCACGCGCCCGAGGCTCGCAAGGTACCGCTGTGCGGTAACTCGATCGGCATGGACCGTCGCTTTCTGGCCGCCTACCTGCCCGAGATCGAGAACCACCTGCACTACCGCAGCGTCGACGTCAGCAGCGTCAAGGAGCTCGTGCGTCGCTGGTACCCCGGCCTGCTCAACACCCGTGTCCAGAAGGCTGGCAGCCACCGCGCGCTCGACGACATTCGCGAGAGCGTCAACGAGCTGCAGTTCTACCGCGAGCACATCTTCGTACCGACCGCAGGCTTCGTGCTACCCGTCGCCGCAACCGTCATTTCGCCCGCGAAATAGGGCGCCACAACACGCACGACAATAAATAGGTTGACGTTCGAACCCGAACGTGATTGCCTAGTCCCTGATGTGCCGCGAACGGCGGCCCATCGCGACCACGAAAGAGAACGAAGAACCATGAAGCACACGGACCTCGCAACAGAACTGGCCACCGTAGCCAGCGCTGCGCGTTCGTGCGGCGATTTTGGTCACGGCTACCAGTGGCGTATGCGGTCTGCAGCCAAGCCGATGAACGCAGGGTCCTTCAATGCGTCCATCAATGCAACCGCAACCAAGCGCACGGCCCGACACCTCGGGATGCTCACGACGTAACAAACGTCGCAAGCTCCACACCGAGGCCGTCGGGATCGCAAGATCCTGGCGGCCTTTCTGGTTTTTCCACCCCTTCTTTCGTCCGAGAGGAACACATGTACACACTGAACGAAACCCCAACACTGAATGAGAGAGACATTCAGACAACCTTCGATGAGCTCGTCGAGCCAATCGCGGTGCGCGTGGCAAAGCCGCGTTGCGCCGACGGCAACGGCACTCTCACCCACCTGTTCTTCTCGGACATCCCGCTCGACACCGCCCGTGCAAAGGCAATCTGCAGCAAGTGCGCACTTGCCGAAGACTGCTTGACCGGTGCGCTCGAGCGAGCTGAACCGTGGGGTGTGTGGGGTGGCGAGCTGGTCGAGAACGGTCGCATCGTCGCCAACAAGCGTCCTCGCGGCCGGCCACCCAAGCACCCACGCCCGGTCGTGGTCATCGACGAAGTACCGATTCCTCCGCACCTCTTACGAGTGCGGACGGACCGAGTCGCATGATCAAGAGCGGGTGACCGCGAGTGGGTTTGCAGGTTCCTGCGACAACGCTGGGAATGCAAACCCACCCGATTCGGTTACATGGTCCGGCTTGACTGGCTCCAGATCGCCGGTCGATGGCAACGCTCACCGCGACCCATCGGCTCGCAAGCCGCCGGCCCCCTGTTCAGTCGCTGCCCTTCCCCCCGGGGCAGCGCAACAGGGGGCTGCGAGCGGGCTCGTCAAACCGAACCCCTCATCTGAACGGCTTTCATCTGAACGGCATTCGTCGCCCGACAGGCAGCCGCGGAGACGCCCCGGTAACGTAGCCCCGTGAAGGTTCGTCCGCGGCTGCTGGTGGTGTCACTCGTCATCGCTGCAGTCGTGTCGCTCGGGCTCGGCTGGATGATCGCCCGCACTGGTACCGACAACGCCGGGGGTGACACCGTCATCATCGACGGCACAGACGGCCCACTGCAACCGCCGACACTGGAGACGAACGCAGTGGTGAAGGGCGCCCAACTGCCCGATGTCACCGTGCAAACCCTCGACGGCGCTGATGTCTCGATCCGCTCACTCGCCGGCCAGCCGATGGTGATCAATGTCTGGGGCTCCACCTGTGTGCCCTGCCAGAAGGAACTCCCCGACTTCGCCGCCGCACATCTGATCTATGGCGACCGAGTTCGCTTCGTCGGCATCAGTTTCTTGGGCGCCAGCGAACGCGAAGAGTCATTCGCCCGCGACCGCGGCGTGCAGTACGAACTGCTCTATGACGGCGACGGCGCGTTTATCAACGACGTCGGCATCTCTGCCTTCCCCGTCACTCTCTTTGTGAATGCAAACGGAGTGATCGTTCGCCAGACGGGTCAGTTGGACGAAGCGTCGATCAGCAAGTTCATTGAGAGCGACCTGTTGTGAACCTGTCGCTCAGCTTCATCCGCGGGATGGTGGCCTCCATCAACCCCTGCGGCTTCGTGCTGCTGCCGACCTACCTCATGTACTTCCTGGGGGTGAGTGCTGCTGACCCCAACGCTCAGCGGGCACCGATCAGTCGTGCGCTGCTCGTCGGCACAATGGTCTCCTCGGGCTTCATCGTGGTCTTCTTCGCCATCGGCTCGGTTACACAGTTTTGGACCAACGCGCTCTTCGAGAACGCGAAGTACGCCACTGCCGCCATCGGTGTGTTGTTCGTCGGCCTCGGCATCGCAATGCTCTTCGGGTTCAAGGTGCCATTTGTGACGCCGCAATTGGAAACCGGCGAGCGCGATCGCACCGCCCGATCGATGTTTGTCTACGGCGTCGCGTATGCCGTGGCCTCGTTGGGCTGCACGTTGCCGCTGTTCATTGCCACCCTGTTTCAGACGGGCAAACGCTCGGGCTACTGGGCGGGAGTTGCCAACGTGGTCGCGTACGCGGCTGGTATGGCCCTAGTGGTCGTGACACTCACCCTTGCGCTCGCCACCGCCAATCTCGGGTTCGTCCGCTGGCTGAAGTCGAAGATGCAGTATGTGGAAATGGTCTCGGGCGCCTTCGTTCTGCTCTCCGGCCTCTACCTGTTGTGGTACTTCTGGCAGCGCGACCTCAACGAGCAGGGCGACCCCATCACCGACGCAGTCGACGGTCTCCAGCGCGACGTCCAGAACTGGCTCAACGGCAGCTGGCAGATCGTCGCCTGGGTACTCGGCGGCGCAGTGGTGGCAGCCATCGGATACGCATTTGTTCGAGAGCGCAACGAGCGGCCGCAGGCCGAATGACAGCAACTCCGTTTCGCGATCTGCTGGCGACGCCGGGAGTGCACGAGGTCAGCCAGCTGCGCAGTCGACTGGGGTTCATGGCGTATCACGGCGGGTCGTTGGAGGCGCTGACCGACATCGTTGCGTCTCGCGCCGCTGAGCGCAGCGGGGCCAGCTACTACGGTGTGCTGCAGCCGGCCGACTACACCTCACACATTCCGTCGCACCGCGTGTCGGCAGCCGAGTCCGACACGCTGGCCGAGTTCTTTGACCACGTCGATGTCGTCATCACCATCCACGGCTACGGCCGGCACGGGTTGTGGACGACGTTGCTGCTCGGCGGGCGACATCGCCCCTTCGCCGATCATGTCGCCGGCCACCTGCGCCCACATCTCCCGGACTACACCATCGAGACCGACCTTGATGCCATGCCCAAAGAGTTGCGTGGCCTGCACGCCGCCAACCCGGTCAACGTGCCGCGCCAACAAGGCGTGCAGATCGAGCTGCCCCCGCGCGTCCGCGGCGCCAGCCCCATCTGGAAAGACTGGAAGGGCCCCGGCTTGGTCCCCCATACCGAGTCGCTGATCAACGGCCTCGTGGCCGCCGCCACAACCTGGCCCCTACGCGTCGACTGAGCCGTTCGGGATCACGGGGCTAGGCGCTCAATCTGCCAGGCGCCCGATTCGGCTTGCGATGGGGAGTACTGGAGGCGGTCGTGGAGGCGGCTAGGGCGACCTTGCCAGAACTCGAACCGCTGCGGCTTGAGCAGCCAACCACCCCAGAACGCGGGGCGCGGGATGGGCCCCCCCTCGAAGGTCTCGGCCATCTGGGCAACGCGCTGCTCGAGCCACTCCCGATCCGGAATCGGCTGCGACTGCGGCGACGACCACGCACCCAACTGAGAACCCTGCGGCCGAGAGCCGAAGTACTCGTCGCTCTCCTCATCGCTCACGCGCGTGACGTCACCGACGACGCGCACCTGGCGGTGCAACTGCAGCCATGTGAACAGCATCGAGGCCTTCGCAGACGCAGCCAGCTGACGGCTCTTTGCCGAGTCGTAGTTGGTGAAGAAGGTGAACCCTCGCTCATCGGCGCCGCGTACCAAGAGGTACCGTGCGGCCGGCCAGCCCTCATCATCGACAGTGCTGAGCACGAACGCGTTCGGCTCCACGCACCCGGCTTCACTGGCCTCGCTGTACCACCGCTGCCACTGCACCATCGGGTTGGCATCTACGTCGGCAATGTCCAGCCCGGCGGTCTCATAGTCCTTGCGGCGTGAGGCCAGCTCGTTCAGCCCTTCACTCAACGGCTCACTCAACGGCTCACTCACGAGACAGCACCAACGCGTGGGCCGATCACCGTCAGGCCGCGCATGTAGGGCTGCAGTGCCTCGGGAACGGCGACGGTGCCGTCCTGCTGGCGATAGTTCTCCACGATGGCCGCCCACACTCGGGGTACGGCAAGTGCCGACCCGTTGAGCGTGTTGGCGACGCTGGTGCCCTTTTCGCCCGCGGTGCGGAAGCGAATGTCGCCTCGGCGAGCCTGATAGTCGGCGAACCAGCTGACCGAGCTGACCTCCAGCCACATATCGCAACCCGGCGCGTAGACCTCGATGTCGAAGCTGCGGTGATGGCTCTGCCCCATGTCGCCGGTGCAGATGTCGATGATGCGGTAGGGCAGCCCGAGACCCTTGATCAGCGCTTCGGCCCGGTCGCGCAACTCGATCAGCAGCTCGGGGCCCTGCGCCGGCGTGGCGACCGCAAGGATCTCCACCTTGTCGAACTCGTGGGTGCGCAACATGCCCCGCGTGTCGCGACCAGCCGACCCGGCCTCGCGGCGATAGCACGGCGTGTACGCCATCATCCGAATCGGCAATTGTGTGTCGTCGATGACCTCGCCCGCGTACATCGAGGTGAGCGGCACCTCCGCAGTGGGGATGCACCACAGGTCGTCGCGCTCGATGGCGTAGGCGTCGTCAGCGAACTTCGGCAGCTGCCCGGTGGCAGTGAGCGTGGCGGTGGTGACCAGCGACGGCGGCCGGACTTCCTCGAACGCATCGGCGTTCATGTCCAGCGCGTACTGGCAGAGCGCTCGAGCGAGCGTGGCGCCGGCACCGCGCTGCATGGTGAACATCGAGCCGCTGATCTTGGTGGCCCGCTCGTTGTCCAAAATGCCGAGTGCGGTGGCGGTTTCCCAGTGCGGAATTCGCTGGTAGTCGGGGAACGAGTCGGGCAAAAACGGGCCCTTGACAACCGGGTTGTCGTCCTCGCCGGCACCGTCGGGCGCGTCGGGGTGCGGCAGGTTGGGTATCCGCAACAGCAGGTCGCGTAGCTCGGCCTGAATGCCCTCCAGCTCGTCGGCTGCACCCTTCTCCTGCTCACCGAGCGCTCGGCTCTGCGCTTGCAACGCCTCAGCACCGTCGGCATCGCCCTCGCGTCGCTTGAGACCAACGTGCTTCGACAGCTCGTTGATCTCGGCCCGCAGGTCATCACGGCGCGACTGGTTCTCGCGTACCGCCACCTCGACCTCGGTGGCTCGCGCCAACTGATCCAGCACCTCGGAGCTGCCGCGGCGGGCCAGTGCGGCGCGGACGCCATCGGGGTCTGTGCGCAGAAGTCGAACGTCGATCACTCGCCCAGGCTACTCGCGGGCCTTTCGAGGTCCCTAGGCCTTTGCGCCGGTAGATTTCGACCGTGGCAGCTGTCGAGGTATCCGGACTGACGGTTCGCTACGGCGAGCTGCAGGCAGTGCGCGATGTGTCGTTCACGGCGGCCGCTGGCGAAATCACCGCTGTACTTGGTCCTAATGGCGCCGGCAAGACCAGCACCATCGAAGTGTGCGAAGGCTTCCGCCGCGCCACGGCCGGCACTGTGCGCGTGGTTGGTCTCGACCCGGCCACCCAACAGCGGCTGCTGAGCGAGCGCATGGGCGTGATGCTGCAAGAGGGCGGCGTCTACCCCAGCGCGCGGGTGCTGGACACAGTGCGCCACTACTGCGCGCTGTACGGCAAGGGCGCCGACGCCAACGCGTTGGTGGACCAGGTGGGCCTGACGGCACGATCAAAGGCCACGTGGCGGCGGCTGAGCGGCGGCGAGCAACAGCGAGTGTCGCTGGCACTTGCGATGGCAGCGCGGCCCGAGGTTGCGTTCCTCGACGAACCCACCTCCGGCGTCGATGTCAACGGCCGCGACACCATCCGCGGCATTGTGCGCGGCCTAGCCGACAGGGGTTGTGCGGTCGTGCTTGCGACGCACGAACTCGACGAAGCCGAACGCCTGGCCGATCGGGTCATCATCTTCGACCAGGGCGTCGTGATTGCCGACGGCACGCTGGCCGATCTGCGCCGCGGGCACGACGAAATCCGCTTTCGCAGCAGCCCGGATCTGGACACGATCGCATTGGCGACCGCGATCGGGATGGTCGCCAGCCACGTCGGCCACGACGAGTACGTGATCGATGCACCGCCGCACCCGCGCCTCATGGCACAGCTGACGGCGTGGCTGGCCGAGGAAGGTCACCCGCTCACCGACGTGCGCGCCGGCGCCCAACGCCTGGAAGACGTTTTCCGCCGCTTGACCGCCGAGGCGAGTAAGCCCGAGCCGTTTGACGAAGAAGGCGAGGGGCGATGAGCCGCTTCGTCAGCCAGCTGCGTACCGAACTGCAGCTGGTCTCGCGCAATGGCGAGCAGCTGCTACTGACACTCGGCATCCCGGTACTGCTGTTGGTCTTCTTCAGCCTGGTCGACGTACTGCCCACCGGCACCACTGACCCCATCGAATTCCTCGCCCCCGGCATTCTTGCGCTGGCGGTGATGAGCACCTCGATGGTCAGCCTCGGCATCGGCACCGGCTTCGAACGCAGCTACCACGTCTTGAAACGGCTCGGTGCCACACCACTGGGTCGGGGCCGATTGATCGCGGCCAAGATCGCATCGGTCGCCGTCGTCGAAGTCGTGCAGTTCGCGATTCTCGTTCCGGTTGCATACGCGCTCGGCTGGTCGCCAGCCCCCACCAACTGGGCCGCCGCCGTGGGTGCCGTGCTGTTGGGCACGATGGCGTTCGCGGGCATTGGCCTCACGTCTGCCGGCCGGTTGCGTGGCGAGATCAACCTCGCCGCGCTGAATGGTCTGTACCTTGTGATGCTGCTGCTCGGTGGCATGGTGATTCCGTTCACCAAGTTGCCCGGCGCGCTGCGAACCTTCGCTCACGGGCTGCCCAGCGGCGCACTCGCCGACGTGCTGCGCGACGCACTTGGCGGCAACGGCGCACAGCCGACCACCAGCTGGATCGTGCTCGCTCTCTGGGCTGTCGTCACACCGCTGATCGCAGCAGCCCTCTTCCGCTGGGACTAGCTGGCCGAACCGGCTGGCGCCAACGGCAGAGTCGCGACGAACTCGGCTCCAGTGGCGCACGACCCAACAATCAGCGAACCGCCGTGGAGCTCGGTGACCCGACGGGCGATGGAGAGGCCAAGGCCAGCGCCACCCTCGTCGGTGGAGCGCGCTTCGTCGAGCCGAGTGAACGGCTCGAAGATGCGCTCGCGTTCGGCTTCGGGGATAGGGGCTCCGTCATTCCACACGCGTAGCCGGGCCACATCGCCTTCGGCACCGACCGTGATGTGCACCGCCTGTTGCGCGTGGCGCAGCGCGTTGTCCACCAGGTTGCGTACCAGTCGCACCAGCAGCGCAGCATCGGCTGCCACCCACGCTCTGTTGCTCTCGACCACCACCCGCTGATCGGTGTACCGCGCCAACTCCACGTCGACCACAGCGGCCAGATCCAGCCGCTGCGTTGTCGGCAGCCGGCCACCACCGTCCACGCGAGCCAGGTCGAGCAACTCGCCCGCCAGTGACTGCAGGCGCGCGATGTCCACCATTACCTCGGTCGCAGTTGCGGGCCAGTCGGTGCCATTCGGGTAGGCCAGCCCTACCTCTAGTTGCGCCTGCGCCGAGGCGAGTGGACTACGCAGCTCGTGCGAGGCATCGGCCAGAAACTGCCGACGAGCGGCAGCCGCCTCATCAATGCGCTCTAGCAATCCGTTCATCGTCGCCGCCAGCCGATCCAGTTCCGCTGCTCGCGCGTGCGCAGAGATGCGCTGATCCGGCCGGGTACCGGGGATGGCGGCGACCTCACGACGCATGCGTTCCACCGGCGACAGCGAACGGCCGACCACAAACCAGATGCCCGCCACCGCCAGCAAAGTCAACAGCGGCAAGCCCACCCAGAGGCCGGCCACGAGTGCAGCCACCGACTTCTCTGCCGCCCGCAGCGAGGAAGCGGCATACACGGTGAGTGGTCCCACGGGTGTGTCGACGGTGCGTGCGACCACCCGATAGTGCGTGCTCCCAACACCGCCAACCACCGGCCCGGGCACAGTTTGCGCGGCCTGCGCACCCACTGCCGGCGCTGGAAACACATCGAGGCGAACGGTGGCCGCAAGCCCCGGCGATACGGCCACGACCACGCGGTCGCCGGTGATCACCTGCACCTGTCCGGTGTCGACGCCCGTCGCGGTCAGTGTGGGTGAAAGCTCGCCCTGCTCGGCCAGGTTGGCGACGAACTCGACCTGCCGGCTGAGCTGTTGGTCGGCATCGTCCACCAGCGTCGCCCGCAGCCAGCGAGTGACCAGTAGCCCCGTTGCCAGCAACGTCAGCGCCACCACTATCGTCGCCACCGCCGTGACTCGCAGCCGCAACGACGTGTTGCGCAAACGACCGGCAACTCGCTCCGAGCGACCCGTGATCACACGCTCGCTCATACGACCGCCAAGCGGTAGCCGCCACCACGAATCGTTTCGATTCGGTCGGCGCCCAGCTTGCGGCGCAGCGCGTGCACGTGCACCTCAACGACGTTGTCCGGGCCGTCGAAGGTGTCGTCCCACACATTGTCGAGAATGTCGCGTTTGGGTACGACCTCGCCAGGCCGACGAGCCAGGCACTCGAGTATCGCGAACTCGCGCGTTGTGAGAACTACCTCCACGCCGTCAACCATGCACCTGCGCGCGGCGGGCGACAATGTGACCTTGCCCACCGTCATCTCGTTGGTACTGCGACCACTGGCACGACGAATCAGCGCCCGCAGACGCGCCACCAACACCACATACGAGAACGGCTTGGAAAGAAAGTCGTCGGCCCCGGTGTCGAGCGCCTCTGCCTCGTCGAACTCGCCGTCCTTGGCTGTCAGCATCAGGATCGGGGTGTCGATGCCCCTGCTGCGAATTTCGGCGCACACTCGGTAGCCATTCATACCCGGCAGCATGATGTCCAGCACGATGGCGTCATAGCGGTTCTCGGTCGCGGCCCGCAGCCCATCGAGGCCGGAGTGAGCAACGTCGACGGTGAAGCCTTCGGCCCGCAGCCCGCGCTGGACTGCTGCCGCTAGGCGCACCTCATCATCGACCACCAGCACACGCATCGGGTGCATTGTCGCACCGATCGGCGGCGGTTGCTCGGGCCACTGCGCCGCGGCTGAAGACTCCTTCAGCAAGCTTCAGCGTCTGCACAGCGTCTCGGTGGCATCATCTACCCATGACACTCTTCGTCGATGAAATCCCACAGCACAGGCCTCCGTCGCCGCTCCCGCCACCACCGCCTCCCACCTTGCCCGAGGCGTCCTCCCCTCGCCGACCCTCCCGCACCGGTCGGTTGGCAGGAGCGGCGGCGGCTTGTGTTGTGCTCTCCGCAGGTGTTGCGTACGGCACCGTGCGCCTCACCGAGCAGGACGGAACGCAGGTCTCGTACGTCGCCACCGGTTCGGGTTCCGATGGCTCCGCCACCACCAACGACCTCTATGCGCTGCTCGCGAAAGCGGAGCCCGCAGTGGCCGCTATCGAGGTCTCTGCCGGCGACGGCACCGACCTCACACCGATCGCTGCCGGCTCGGGGGTGGTCATCTCCAACGACGGCTTGATGCTGACGAATGCACACGTCGTGTTGGTCACCGACCAACAGGGCAACCCGATTGACAACCCGACGTTCACCGTCAAGATGTTCGACGGCACGGTTCGCTCGGCCACCGTGTTGGGCGCCTCCGCCGACTACGACGTAGCGCTGCTGCAGCTCGCCGACACCAGCAATCTGTATCCCCTCGCGCTGGCCGACACGTCCACCATTCGCGTCGGCGACGACGTGGTCGCCATCGGCAACGCGCTCGACCTGGGCGACTCGCCCACCGTTACCACTGGCATCGTCTCCGCCCTCGACCGCACGCTGCAAGAGTCCGCCACGATCACCCTGCACGGTCTCATCCAGACCGACGCGGCGATCAACCACGGCAACTCGGGCGGCGCGCTGGTCAACAGAAGAGGTGAGCTGATCGGTATCAACTCCGCCGGCATTCCCGACGCGCAAAACGTGGGCTTCGCCATCTCCGTGGCCACTATCAAACCGCTCCTCGACGACCTCAAAGCAGGCAAGTCGGTTGAGGCCTCGCCGATCGGTTTCATCGGCGTCAACGTCGCCGAGACACCGTTCGGCGTCACCGTCACCACGGTGCAAGACGGCACACCGGCAGCCGATGTCGGCATCGAGGCGGGCGACATCATCACCAAAGTCGGCGACTCCACCGTGGCCACCGCCAACCAGTTGTCAACGGTCCTGCGTGGCACCACCCCCGGCGCCACCGTGACAGTGACAGTTCAGCGAGATGGTGCCACCAAGACGTTTGAAGTCACCCTCGCCGAACGTCCCACCAACTAGGTGTACCCGGCCATGACGTTGGTGTCTTAAGGGCTTGAAAAGGGAGGACCCCCGGGGCTTAGTGGAGATGTTCAACGTCTCACTTCACAACGGAGGTCCTCGTGTCACACATTAACGCCAGGTTGACCGTTCGCGGTAGGGCCCTTTTGGTCGAAAGGGTGCTCGGTGGTCGGCCGGCTGCTCACGTCGCCAAGGAACTCGGCATCTCCCGGCAGTGTGCCTATCGGTGGGTGCGCCGCTACCGCGCCGAGGGCGAAGCTGGCCTCAGCGACCGGTCATCCCGGCCGCACTCACTGCCGACCCAGACCAGCCCGGAACGGGAAGCGGCCGTTCTCGAGGCCCGCACCCGGCTGCGCACCGGCCCGGCCCGCATCGCCGCAGACACGGGAGTTCCGGCGCGGACCGTCTCGCGAGTGCTGGCTCG
>JAYVVY010000084.1:0-9239 GCA_043786575.1 Ilumatobacteraceae bacterium | reverse complement strand
ACCGGCGATGTCGTGCGCCACCGGATTGTTGCCGACATCGTCGCCGCCTACGAGCGGTTCGACGAAGCGAAGGCTGCAGCACTGGGTGGCCGGCGTGGTTGACCCATCGCGACCGCGACTGAATGTTCCGCCACGCGTCGGTGGCGATGGCGAGCCAGAGGTCTTCTGCGCCGATGAGCAGCGCGACCTTCCCGTCGACCTCGAACGCTGGCAGGTGCTGGCCACAGAGGTGCTTCGCTCCGAAGGCGTGCGGGGGCTGTGCGAGCTGTCGCTGCTGTTCGTCACCGAACTGGAGATGTCCGAGCTCAACGAACTGCACATGGGTAAGGCTGGCCCCACCGATGTCTTGGCATTCCCCATCGATGCCTCCGAGGCGGAGATGGTGATGCATGGCCAGCCCCCCAGTCGTGGCCCAGACCGTTCACCCCCAGACCCCGGCGACATGCCGCTGCTGCTCGGTGATGTCGTGCTGTGCCCAGCCGTTGCCGCCCGTCAGGCGCCAGAGCACGCGGGCACAGTCGATGACGAACTGGCATTGCTGATTGTTCACGGGGTGTTACACGTACTCGGCTACGACCACGACGAAACAGCCGCGGCCGACGCGATGCGCGCGCGCGAGCTGGAGTTACTACAGGAACACCATTGGGGTGGCCCTGCGCCGGAAGGCTTCCGGCAGGAGCAACCTGAATGATTGCGGGCCAGTTCACCAACATCGACCTTCTGATGGTCGTTGTCATCCTGGTGCTGTTGATCATTCTGATCTTCGCCTCCGTGGCGGAAATGAGCCTGTCGCGCATGAGCAAGCCGCGGGCCACTTCGCTGGCGGACAAGGGTCTCAAGTCGGGCAAGGCACTCAAGCGTCTGGTCGAGCATCCCGAACGTTGGGTCAACCCGCTGCTGCTTACGGTCAACATCTGCCAGACCGTGCAGACCACGCTCACGGCGTTGGTTGCCGGCCATTTGTTCGGCCCTGCCGGCGTGGCCATCGGTGTGGTGCTCAACGTCGTCGTCTTCTTTGTGCTCGCCGAAGCGGTGCCCAAGACATACGCCGTGCTGTACCCGCAGCGGGCTGCGTTGCTGTCGGCACGGCCGACCGCTCTGATCGTGTCGTTCCCGCCGCTGCAATGGATCTCTCGCGGCCTCATCAAACTCACCAACGTGATCGTGCGCGGTAAGGGCCTGGAGTCCGGCCCGTTCGTGTCCGAGCAGGAACTGCTGGGCATTGTCGAGGTAGCCGCGGAAGACGGCGTGGTGGAGCATGAAGAGCGCGAACTGATCGAAAGCATCATCGAGTTCGGCGACACCATCGCCCGTGAGGTGATGGTCCCGCGGCCCGACATTCAGGTGTTGGAGCACACGTTGACGGTGACTCAGGCGCTCGACGTTGCGCTGGAAGAGGGCTACAGCCGACTGCCGGTGATCAACAGCGAAGACGACGACGTGCTCGGCCTTGCGTACACGAAGGACCTGATGCGCACCGAACGTGAGGGCGGCGGCGCCCGCCTCGTCAGCGAGCTGGCACGGCACGCGCACTTCGTGCCGGAGAACAAACCGGTGAACCGGCTGATGCGCGAGATGCAGGCAGAGAAGTTCCACCTCGCGCTCGTCGCCGACGAGTACGGCGCGTTCGTGGGAATGGTGACCCTGGAGGATTGCCTGGAGGAACTGGTCGGCGAAATCGTTGACGAGCACGACGATGAAGACGCCGAAGTGCAGCGCCTCTCCGATGGCGACTACCTGGTCGACGGCGGCATGTCGGTGGGCGACCTCAACGACCTACTCGGTACGTCCATTCCCGATGACGACTGGGACACCGTCGGCGGCTTCCTGTTCGGCACGCTCGAACACGTGCCCGACACTGGCGAAGCAATTTCTCACGACGGTTGGCGCTTCGCCGCCGCCGAAGTGGAAGGCCGCCGCATTCGCCGGGTCAAGGTCACCATAGAACACGACGAAGACCTCGAGTCCGGCCACGCCTGATGGCAGTTGGCCGGCAGTAGTGAGCGCGGTGACGCGGCGGAGGTATCGCCCGTCGCTGGCTGACCCGGTTGCCTCAGCTGGGCGTGTCGAGCGCAGCGAACGGCACGCCGGTCAGCTCGACCGAGACATCCCATAGGCGCCGTGCCACCGCAGCGTCCTTCGCAGCGGAGTTCGACTCCACACGTTCGGGTGCCCCGCGTTGTTCTTTGAAGCCGTCGGGCCCGTAGTACTCGCCGCCGCGCACGTCGGGGTCGGTCGCCGCCCGAAGCGTTGGGAGCGCGCCGGCGCCGGCGTTCTGCGAGAAGAGTTTGGCCAGCGGCTGGGTGAGCGACATCAGCCGACCAGCGACGCCACCCGTCGAGTCGGCGAGATTGGTGTCGGAGATGCCGGGATGCGCGGCCACGGCGATCGTGTCGGCGCCAGCGGCCGCGAAACGCCGTTGCAGTTCGAAGGTGAACAGGAGATTGGCGAGCTTGCTCTGGCCGTAGGCACGCCACGCCCGGTAGCGGCGTTCGGACTGGAGATCGTCGAAGTCGATTCGACCCATCTTGTGGGCGAGGCTGCTGACGTTGACCACCCGCGACTGTGCGGTTGCGAGCAGCATCGGCAGTAGGTGGGCCGTGAGAGACACATGTCCGAGGTGGTTGGTCGCGAACTGCATCTCGAAACCGTCGACCGTTCGCCCGTACGGTGTGGCCATCACGCCGGCGTTGTTCACCAACAGATCGAGTTGCCCGAAGCGTGCCCCGAAGTCTGCTGCGCCCTCTGCCACTGAGGCGAGCGAGGAGAGGTCGAGGTCAACGAGCGACACTTCAGCCTTCGGAGCGTCGACCAGGATCGAGTCCCGCGCGGCCTCCGCTTTCGAGCGTGTGCGACACGCGAGCACCGCATGGGCGCCATGCTGTGCCAGCACCCGAGCGGCCTCGAGACCGATGCCGCTGTTGGCGCCAGTGATCAGCGCTACACGGCCCGTCTGATCGGGGATGAGTGCTGTGGTCCAAGCGGTCATGGCTGCAACGATACACCCGGGCATTTGGACGTCTCGGCGTCTTCGAGACAGGGTCGGCACGATTGCGCTAGAGCAAATCGTCGAGGGGGTCTCTGATCATCGACAATGGCGTGTCGTCGAGTGGCGTCACCACTGGCGCCTCGGCGAGTGCCGCTCCGTCGCCCGTGATGGGGGCGGGCGCGCTGGTGGTGAGCCGATTGACGATGGCTGTGGCGATCGTGCTGTCGGTGAGCCGAATGACGATTGCTGCCGATGCCAGCAGCAGCAGGCCAGCCGTCGCGAAGTAGGGCGCTCGCAAGCTGTACTGGCTGGCCAGCACGCCACCGAAGAGCGCACCCAGTGGCATGGCCCCGGTACTGATCCAGCGGTAGATGCTGTTCACCCGCCCAAACAGGTGAGTGGGTACAGTCAGCTGGCGCAGCGACACGGCCAGGATGCTCCAGATTGTCGTAGTGAATGCCTGTACGGCCGTCAACGGAATGACCAGCCACACGCTGGGGAACAGACCGATGAGCGCGCTCGTGGCTGCCGGAACTGCGGCAGCGGCGATCATTGCCGGGCGTCGTCCAATGGCATCGAGGAGCTTGCCGCCGGTGAGTCCTGCCAACAGCGCGCCCAAACCAACCAGCGCGAGGAGTGGTCCGAAGGCACGGTCCGAGATGTTGAGTTCGTCTCTGGCGAACAGCACAAAGGTTGCCTGAGTGGCGGCGAACGCCAGGTTCATCAGCGCGACGACGATGATCAGGCTGCGCAACAGTGCGTTGTCGAGCAGCCAACTCAGGCCGCTGCGCATGTCGGCGATGAGAGTGGTGGGAGGTGGCGTCGGTGAAGTCGGTGTCGGTCGGAACGTGCCGCGCACCGTGGCTGCGAGCGTCGCGGCCAGGACGAAGCTGGCGGCGTCTACGCCGAAGGGGAGCCACACCGCAATGGCAATCAACGCCCCACCCAGGGGCATGCCGATGAAGGTGTTGGTGGCGACTTCGGTGGCGTAAAAGAACCCGTTCGCGCGCTCCAACTGTCCTTCGGGGACGATCGCCGGGAGGATGGTTTGCGAGCCGCTATCGAAGAAGACCTCGCCCACGCCGAGGCCGAAGGCGAGCACCCAGAGCATCCAAATCTGTACCTCGCCGAATGCGACGATGAGTGCAAGCGCGCCGACCAGCGCGGCACGGCATAGGTCGGCAACGACCAGCACCTTGCGGCGGTCCGAACGATCGATGATCACCCCGGCCGGCAGTGCAAACAGCAGCCATGGAATCGTGAAGAACGCTGCGATCAGTCCGACCGAGACTGGGTCGTCAGTGATCCGAGCTGCCAGCAACGGTAGCGCGATGACGAAGACTCCGTCTCCAAGATTGGACACCGCGGCAGCTGTCCACAACCTCCAATACGCGCGGGGCAGCCTGTTCGTGGGCGGCCCGTCATTGGGCGGCCCGTCCTTGGGTGGCGCGGTTCGGGTCACTCGGCGGACGGGGTCAGTCGTGCGAAGGCAGCAGGCAGGTCTGGGTAGCGCTTGGTGGAGGCGCCACCGTCCACGCGAAAGAGCGCACCGCTGACAAACGAAGAGTCGTCGCCCGCCAGAAAGGCAGCCATACCGGCGACATCATCGGGCTGTGCGAAGCGGCCGAGAGTGGTGTTCTCCACGAACTCCTCCACAACACCGGGGACCATGAAGAACGCGCTGGTGGCATTGGTCTCGACGAGGCCCGGGGCGATGGAGTTGACGCGAATACGACGCGGCCCAAGCTCCATTGCAGCGACTTCGGTGAGCATGACCACTCCGGCCTTCGCTGCGCAGTAGGCGCTCATGCCGGCCGACGGCTGTGTCGCGTTCAAGGAGGCGATGGTGATGATGCTGCCACCGTCCACCATCACGCGAGCTGCCTGCTGCACGGTGAGGAAAACGCCCGTGAGACACAGGTCGATGATCGCCCGCCATTCGCCAACCGGGTGATCGACGATGCTGGAGAACGTGCCGCGACCCGCGTTGGCAACCGCGATGTGCAGCCCGCCACGGCGGCTGGCTTCGGCGCCGACGAGTGCGAGGGACTCGGCCGACGTGACGTCGCACTGCATGGGGATGACTGCCTTGCCATGCGTGTGGTGGAGTGCGGCCAGCCCCGCTTCGTCGATGTCGGCTACCAGCACTGTTGCACCGCTGGCAAGGAAGCGCTCGGTGATGCTGCGGCCGATGCCCGATGCAGCGCCGGTGACCAACGCCAGCCGGCCGGAGAGGGACCCTGCGGTAGTTGCGCTCATACGCGGCACGATACTTCTGTCACGACGTTGGCCCCGTGAGCGAGGACAGCAGGTGGCGTTGCACCTTGCCCAGCGCGGTGCGCGGGAGGGAAGCGACGAGTTGCAGTTCCTTCGGTGCGCAGAACGCAGGCATGGCTGCAGCGACTTGCGCCCGCAGCTCGGCGAGCGTGGGCGGGGTCGCCTGGGCAACAACGAAAGCGGTCACCCGTTGCCCCCACTCAGGGTCTGGCAAGCCGACGATTGCCACTTCGGCAACGCCTGGGTGTTGGGCGATGAGTGCTTCGACAGGGTCCGGCCACACATTTTCACCACCGGTGATGATCAGATCGCCCCTTCGTCCATCGATGTGCAGCCGGCCATCGGGCAGCCACCGGCCGAGGTCGCCGGTATGCAGCCAGCCGTCGCTATCCACCGGAGTGGTGCCATCGCGATAGCAGCGCAACAGCATCGGGCAACGCAACAGCACCTCGCTGTCACTGGTCACTCGCACGTCCACGCCGTCGAGCGGCCACCCGTCGTAGACGACTCCACTGCCGGTCTCGGTCATCCCGTAGGTTGTGTGCACGTTGGAGGGCAGCGATGCGGGCGGCCGCGAGCCGCCCAACACGACGACCCGAAAGATGGCCGGGTCGAGGCGTTGGATAGCCGTGGCCACCAGCGCGACGGCGGTGACACCGGCGCGGGCTGCGTCCCGCACGCGGGTCGCGTCAAAGCCGTCGTGAACGACGAGGCGAGTGTCGGTGAGGAGCGCGCGTGTCACCACCGAGAGACCGCCTACGTGTGAGAGCGGCAGACAGGCCAACCAGGTGTCGCTGGCCGTGATGCGGAGCCGTCCGGTGGTCGCCATCGCCGACGCAGCTACCGCCGAATGAGTGAGCACCACACCCTTTGGACTGCCAGTGGAGCCGCTGGTGGCCATCACCAGCGCATCACCCGGTTCAACTTCCCGGCCGCCATCGAGGGTGTGTCGGCCGCTCGCGTCGACCACTGTCGATGGTGACATCGCTGTCAGCAGCGCCGAACGAGATGCGCCCGGTAGGCGACGATCGACGGGCAGCACGGCGTTCCCGGCGTCCCACTCTCGTTGCAAAGCATCGACGAAGCTGGGGCCGCCGGGAAGATCTATCGCGACCAGATGAGGCACGGTGGCGAGACTAGGCGAGAATGGCAGGAATGAACCGTTGGCTACTCGGCGCCCGTCCACGGACCCTCCCTGCGGCGGTGGTACCCGTTGCTCTTGGCGCGGCTGCGGCCGTGGGTGAGGCCGGCGCAGCATGGTGGCGGGTGGCGCCGGCGCTGCTGGTCAGCCTGTCATTGCAGGTCGGCGTCAACTACGCCAACGACTACAGCGACGGTGTGCGCGGAACCGATACCGTCCGAGTGGGTCCGGTGCGATTGGTCGGCGGCGGTCTGGCCTCGCCGTCGTCGGTGAAGCGTGCCGCATTGGCTGCCTTCGGTGTTGCAGCCGTTGCCGGGTTGGGCTTGGCGGCGGTCACCTCGTGGTGGTTGCTGGTTGTAGGAGCTGCGGCACTACTTGCTGGGTGGGGTTACACCGGCGGTCCCAAGCCGTACGGCTATCTGGGGCTTGGCGAAGTGTTCGTGTTCACGTTCTTCGGGCTGGTTGCGACCGCGGGCACCACGTTTGTGGTGTGCGAGCGCATCAACGCGGTCGCGTGGTTGGCGGGTTGTGCAGCCGGTTGCCTGGCCTGTGCGTTGCTGGTGGTCAACAACCTGCGCGACATTCCGACCGACCGCGAGGTCGGCAAACGAACGTTGGCGGTGCGACTGGGTGACGCTCGTACGCGTTGGCTATACACCGGGCTACTGGTTGCCGCGTGGGCGCTGCTCGTCGCCATCGCAGTCATCGATCGCCCGCTAGCCGTGGTCGGTCTGATCGGGGTGATCGTCGCCGTCCCCGCCGTGCGGGCAATTCGCGGGGGAGCGAAAGGGGCTGGGCTGATCCCGGTCCTGGGCGCCACCGGCAAGGTGCAGTTGGTGACCGGCTTGCTAGCTGCCCTCGGCATAGCCATCTCCGGATGAGCCCGTCGGTTACTGTCCGATCATGAGTGACATGCCACCCCCGCCACCGCCCGCGATGGGTCCGCCGCCCGGCTACCAGCCGTATGGCGGCTTTGGCCAATCATCACCGAAGTCAATGGGCAAGGCCACGGCTGCCATGGTCTGTGGCATCGTCGGCATTCTGTTCTGCCCGATCGTCTTGTCGGTGCTAGCGCTGGTTTTCGGCCTTCAGGCGAGGAAGGAGATGGATCGCAACCCCGGTGCGTACACCAATCGCGGCCAGGCTCAGGCAGGTTTCATCCTGGGCATCGTCGGTCTTTGTCTGATGCCCCTGTGGTTCATCATCGTCCAGGGCCGCTAGACACGGGCGCAAACAGCTCGCTCACGCTGGGCGTTGTGCCGGCGGACCATTGGCGAGACGGGCCGCTAGCTCGTCAGCTGAAATGACGAGGGTTGCGATCGCGGCGGCGACTGCTTCGGGTTGTTGCAGGTGCGCAGCATGTGCCGCGTGGGGAATCAGCTGAAACCGGCCAGACGGGACGGCGTCGGCGATCTGACGGGCGATGGCGGAGAACTTGTCGTCGTCGGCGCCGGCGAGCGCCAGTACGTCCATGTTCAGTTCGCGTAGCCGCGGCCACAGCGAGCCCTGGGCGCCCGTGCCGGCCATGCGCAGGCTGGAGCCCAACCCATCGGTGGTGTTGCGCAGCCGGTCGGCCTGCTGCTCCTTGGTGAGCACCAACCCGCCGAACAGCGGTTTGGCAGCCCATTCCTGCAAAAAGGCTTCCAGCCCGATGTCGTTCATGCGCGCTTCGAGCACGTCGTCGGCCTCGCGACGCTGTGCGCGCAACCCCGCATCGTCGATACCCGGGTTGGCGCCAAGGACTACCAGCCGCTTCACCAGGTTGGGGTACATCAGCGCAAGGTGCAGGCAGGCGCGCCCGCCAAGGCTGTAGCCGACATACGTGCCGGCACCGCCGATGGCAGAGAGCATGTCGGCGGTGCGACGCAGGTCCGCGCGTACCTGTGCGGAGTTGCCGTGGCCGGGCATGTCGACAACGGTGACGAGAAAGCCGTGCCCGGCGAAGTACTCCGCGATCGGCTTCCACGAGTTGCCGGTTTGCGCAAACCCGTGCAGGAAGGTCATCCGGGGCGCGCCCTCGACGCCAAGTTGCTCGGCGCCCAGTGGGCCAGAAAGCGTTCGCCATTCAGACATGTCTGCCGTTTCGGAGATGGTGTGCTGTTCAGACATGGCTGGTTTCCTCGATGCGGCGCTGGAGAAGCCGACGAATCACGTTGACGAAGGTTTCAGCGTCCTGTGCACCGGGCACCGACCACCGGCCGTCGAACACGAAGGTTGGCACGGCGGTGATCTCGGATTCGGCGGCAACCCGCAGCATTGCTTGCACTTCGGTAACACCGTCGTTGCTGTCGAGGAACGCACGCACCGAGTCGCGTTTCATGCCCACCTCGGCCGCACAGTCGGCCAACACATCTGGGTCGCCGATGTCGAGGCCGTCACAGAAGTAGGCCTTCAGTAGGCGCTCCTTCAGCTCGTACTGTTGACCGGTTCCCTCGGCGAGGAGGAGCAGGCGGTGAGCGAGCAGCGTGTTGGCGCGCAGCGCCTTGTCCATGTGAAAGGTGAGGCCTTCACCGGCGGCGATCTCGGTGACGTGAGCGATGACTTCGTTGGCCCGCTCGTGCCCGCCGAACTTCTTCGCGTAGGCCTCGATGACCGGCTGCGACGTGCCCGGCGATGCCGTCGGGTCCAGCTGGTACGGGCGGTACACCACCTGCAGATCCACCTCGTCGCGCAGCTCGGCCGCCGCGGTCTCGAAGCGCCGCTTGCCGATGTAGCACCATGGGCACACCACGTCGGACCAGATCTCTACCGTCAGCGAAGGTCGCATGTGGCTCACGATAGGCCCGTATCGTGGCGGACATGACGCACGAGGTCCCTGAGATGCAGCCGCAG
>JAYVVY010000083.1:0-4224 GCA_043786575.1 Ilumatobacteraceae bacterium | reverse complement strand
GACCTTGACCATGTTGAACCGGTCGTTGACAATGCCGTCGGGTACCGCCGCGTAGTACTCGCTGATGATGTCGACCGGGTCAAGGTTGCTCGGCCAGCCGATGTCGTTCCACAGCACACTTGGGCTGAACCGATCGATCAGCTCACGTACATGGGCGGTTGCGTAGTCGGAGTACACGTCATCAGACGGGATGTTGCCGAACAGGCTGGCCAGATCGCGAATCGGCGGCGGCTGGAACGTCCAGTCGAGACCGCCGGAGTAGTAGATGCCGAAGCGCATGCCGTGCTCGCGCACGGCCGTAGCCAGCTCAGCGATGTGATCGCGTTCGGCCATCCACGACCGACGATGAGGGTTCGGAACGTCGCTCTGCCACATCAGGAAGCCGTCATGATGTTTCGTCACGGGCACCACATACTGCGCGCCTGTCTGCTGAAACAACGGCGCCCACGTTGCGGTGTCGACACCAGCCGAGCGCGACCGAAACTCGTCGACAAAGCTCTCGTAGGTGCGGTCGCCGTAGGTTGCCTCGTGATGCGCTGCTGTCGGGCTGCCTTCCAGCGCCCACGAGTTGAGGTACCACTCGGTGTACGGACTCCACTTGAAGACCTCGGCCCAATTGCCGGCGGCGAAGAGGTCGCCCATGTCTCGGTCCACCGGCGCATAGCAGGGCACCGCATACGGGCCCCAGTGGATGAAGATGCCCAGCTTGGCGTCGTCGTACCACTCGGGCAAGGGCCGGTCCACAAACGGTGTGTCGCTGGCCGTCGAATCGGAGGCGGTGCCCATGGGTCGCAGCCTACGAAGACGGCAGCGACCACTTCCGACTGGGCGGCGGTGCCACACTGGGCGGGTGGATGAGGATGAATACCGACGGATGGCAGCGGCAGGCGAAACCCATTGGTGGTATCGCAGCACGCGTGCGTTGTTGCGACAGCTGATCGAGCCCCACCTCGCCGTCAACCCGGACGCGCTGCATCTCGATGCTGCCGGTGGCACCGGTGCGACCGGTGGTTGGCTGACCGGGCACGCGCCCACGGCCATTGCCGATTTCGATCAGTTCGCACTGCAGGCCGCGGTCCACGACTTTCCCGGCTACCTCGCGGTGCGCGGCGACCTCAACCATTTGTCGTTCGCGGACAAGAGCTTTGCCTCGGTGCTGTGTGTCACCGCGCTGTGCCATCGGATGAACCCGGACCCCGCGGCCATCGTTCGCGAGTTCGCCCGCATCGCCGAACCTGGCGCCATCGTGGCCCTCATGGAGCCAGGTGGCAAGCGCCTGTGGCGCAGCCATGACGACGTCACCCACACCGGTCGCCGGTTCAGCGTCGGCGAACTGAGAGAGATGGCCCAGGCCGCTGACCTCGAAGTCATCAAGGCAACGGGGGCATACAGCTTCCTGGTGCCGCCCGCCTGGCTGATGGGCATCATCGAACGCGGCAAGGCGAAGAGCGACGTCGGCCGCAACCAGTCCGGTCTCGGCGGAGTACTGGGCGCACTCGCCTCGTTAGAGCGAAGGTTCCTGCGACGGTTCAGCATGCCCTTCGGCCTCTCCGCCATCGTCATCGCCCGCCGCCCGCTCTAACCGATGCGCGAGAGCTTCTCGGGGTTGATCACTAGACGGATCGCTTCGATTCGGTTGCTGTGGACTTCGAAGACCATCACCATCGTTGTGCGGTCACCTCTGGTGAACACCAGACCCGGCTCGCCGTTCACTTCGTGATGAGCGACCGTTGAGTCGGCTGGGAGCCGGGTCGCGATGTTCAACAGCAGTCTGCTCACACGATCGAAGCCCACGACCGGGCGACGAGCGGCATGAAAATCGCGCCCGCCGTCGCTGACCAGCACCACGTCGTCACCGAGCACGCGGCGAAGATCGTCGACTTGACCGAACGCGCATGCTGCGAGAAACGCGTTCAGCAGGTCGTCGCGGCGGGCGGCAGCCGGTTGAAACAACTGTCGCTCCTCGCGCACGTGGCGACGCGCGCGCGACGCGATCTGTCGGCACGCTTCCTCGCTGCGCTCGACGACCGGGGCGATCGCTGAATACGGCTCGGCGAACACATCGGCCAGCAGAAAGACCGCACGCTCGATCGGCGCCAACCGCTCCAGAACTGCGAGGAAACCGATGGTCAACGACTCGGCCAACTCGGCGGCTAACGCCGGGTCCCCATCGGTGAGTACGGGCTCGGGCAGCCACGGCCCGACGTACTCCTCGCGCTGGTGCTGCGCAGACTTCAGCTTGTCCAGCGCGAGGCGCGACGTCACTGTGGTCAGCCACGCGGCGGGCCGCTGCACGTCTGCGCGGCCTTGCGCGCCCAGACCCTCCCAACGCAACCAGGCCTCCTGCACCACGTCCTCGGCATCGGCCACCGAGCCAAGCATCCGGTACGCCAACCCCTGCAGCCGCGCGCGTTCCGAGTCGAACGGGTCCGCCATTGCATGCGAGTCGGAGGTAGTCATCGGCCCATCAGTGTTGCAGCGGCCGTCGCGGCATCGCGCGCGCTGGCCAGCGCGGCATCGACGAGGTGACCCCGTGGACCCACCCAGTCGCCCGCGAGGAACACCGCGGGCAGCCCGGTGTCCGTGCACGTCGGGCGGCCACGCAGGCCGCCCAGCTCTGCAGTCGCGAGAGCACCGACCACTGTCATCCGGTGCAGATAGCGCTGCTCGACAATGAGGTCCTCGGTCAGCCCGGCGCGTGCGGCAAACGCCAACAACTCCGCCTTCTGCTCGGCCGGCTCGGTTCGCTCACCCGGCGCAAGGTAGCGGGCAACGTGCACCATCGATTGCCCGCTCGGTGCCAGCCGCGCAGGCGGGCAGTGGTTGGACAAATAGAGCGGCCGATCAATGCCCAGCAGCAAGCCCGGGTTGGAGGGCGCCGACGTGCCGAGGTCGAGACATGCCGCTTCCGTGGGCGGACCGACAACGAATGGCGCACGGCCGAGCATGGTTGCGATTGCTTCAGGCGTACCCGCCGCGACCACCGCACATTTCGCGATCACGGTTGTGCCTTCGGCAGTCTCCACCGACACCTCACCACCTGCTGAATGCACGCGCAGTGCGGTCAGCCGGTGCACATCTAGGCCGGTTGCGAGCGCCTCGACCATCGATTGCCAGCCATCGTGCACGTATCGCACACCAGCGGCATTGGCCAGCTGAATCTGGCTCACGATCAGGTCGGCGGAGGCCGTCTCGGGTGCGTTCGCGTACGTCGAGATTCGCGCAATCGCTTCCACCAGATGACGTGCATCACTGGGCAGCCGCTGCTGGTCCAGCCACTCCGCGAACGTGACGGCCCCGAGCGCTCCGGCGTCCACCTTGCCCAACCCCGCCATCAGCTTGCCGATCGCCAGCTTTCCCTTCACGCCGAGCAGCGAGGTGCGGGCCAGTGCGACGGGCCCAAAGGGCAGCGCGCCAATTCGATCGCCGATCGCCCCTTGACCATCAGCGCTCGGTGGCCCGCCTTCAGGGTGCACACCCAGTCCAGCCAGCACCTTGAAACCTTCGCCCGCCAGGTACAGCGCGTGCGGCCCGCGGTTGAACCGGAAGCCGGCGCGCTCGTCGGTACGAGCACGCCCACCAAGCGGTTGCGAGTCCAGCACTACTACGGCCACACCCGCGCGGCGCAACAGTTGGGCGGCCGCGAGCCCGGCCATACCGCCACCCACCACCACTGCGTCGGTCTGCACTGTCGTCGTCGATGTCGTCGTCGATGTCGCCGTCACAGGGCCCGTCGTGGAGTCCATCGTTTCGCTCATACTTGTCTGACGATTGGGCAGCGGCAAACGTGACAGCGCCCGGCGCTCAGCGCTCCAGCGCTGAGTTCGCTGGATTTGCCGGGTCGTAGTAGACGACCACCGGCGCACCGGATGGGTAGCGCGCAACGGTGTGAGAGGCGCTGCTATCAGCGTCGACCAGGCGGGCACGGCCGGATTCGTTGGAGGCGCGCACACGATGACCCTGGAAGACCTGGCCGTCAACCTGGTAGGCGTACAGCACCAGCGGCGCTTCCTGACGGGTGTTGCCGCGCTGGGCCACCTGCACCGTCGCACTCAGGACGGTGCCCATGGTGTGCGGCCAAGCCACCGCGAGCGACCGCGACGCCGAGCCTTTGCGAAAGCGCGCGGTGAAGAAGGCGCCGACGCTCGCGAGCACTGCTACTGGTAGCGCTGTTGCGAGGATGCTCGTGTCGAATCCACCCATGAACCCGTCCAACCCTTTTCG
>JAYVVY010000082.1:0-10485 GCA_043786575.1 Ilumatobacteraceae bacterium | reverse complement strand
AAGTGGGTGTTCGAGCGCCTCGACGGCACCGCCGACGCGGTGAAGACAGCCATTGGTTACCTGCCCGCTGCGGGCAGCCTTGACACCACCGGCCTCGATGTCAGCGATGCCGATATGGAAGTGCTGCTCTCCGTCGACGTTGACGGTTGGAAGGCCGCGCTGCCCCAGTTCGAGGCCCACCTGGCCCAGTTCGGCGACCGGCTGCCCGCCGAGTTGACGAACCAACTCAACCAACTCGCCGCCGCGCTCTAGCCGCCGACGTCTAGGCCGGCGGAGAGCGCCGATGTTGGCGGACCGTCAGGTGTGTAGGACCATCGCTCGGATGGCGAGGCCCATGACGAAGAGGCTGCCGCCGCCGTAGAGCAGGTAGAGGCGATGCTTCATTTGGAAGCGGTAGCTGTAGATGATCGCGATTGTGATGATGGCGAAGAAGCCGTAGAACGCGTGGAACTGTGGCAGCGGCACCTTGTATTTGCCAACCATGATTGCGCCCAGGAACGCCTGCACGACGACGGCCAGTTGGGCCGCGCCGATGAACCACCACAGCGCCTTGCCCCGCGCAGCGGGCAGCCAGTTGGCCGTGAGCGCCCACACACCTGCCACCGCATTACCGACGACGACCACCCATGCCCACGTTTCGTGCACGTCTCTGACGGTCGCCAGCCCGTTGGCCATCATGTGCAGAAACTATTCGCCGCAGCCGAAGCCGCCCACGAACGACAAGATGACGTCAGTGTCGGCGGTGCCCGTGAGCACTCCGCGCAGACCAGCTTCGATCTCGAAGCTCGGCCCATTGAACTCGTCCTCGGGGAGAACGTTGACTGCGGGATAGGCGGCGCGCAACTCGGCCACCGTGGCGCCGACACCGATGTCAGCGTCGGTGGCCAGACCGTACGGCGAGATGGTGGCTGCAAACGCCGGGCCATACGTATAGGCCGCGAAGTGGCGGACGGCGGTGATGTCGTCGGTGAAGAACAGCGACAGATCGTTCCAGTCGACGAAACGAATTTCGGTACCTGGGCAGCCAATGCCATTCGCCGTCGCGTCCACCCAGCCCGAGTCGGTGGTGGGAATGCCAAGGATTGAATTCACGTAGTCGACCACGCCATCAGCGTCGGCATCGAACAGCGCATCGCCCAGGCCAGCTGCCGAGAGCGGCAAACCCTTGACCTTCGCAATCGTGGTCGTGGTGATGGCCGGCACCGTTGTGGATGTCGTGGAGGTGGTGGAGGTTGTCGTCGGCGCAACTGTCGTGGTGGTCGCGGGCACGGTGGTGGTTGTCGCAGCCATCGTTGTGGTGGTCTCGGGGCTGCTGCTCTCGTCGCTGCACCCAGCGACAACGAGCATCGCTATGCAAACCAGTCCCACAAGTGTTCGCCGTGACGTCATCGGCAAAGTCTGCCAGCACAACTACCGAATCAGGGTGTCGGCTTCGTGGCCACCCTCAACGAGGTGCAGCACTCCATCGAGCACATCGACCACGGTGACCGAACAGTTGTCCAGGCTGCGGATGACCATTCGGTCGTCGCCGAGCGCTGCGCCAATGACCGCGTTGATCGCAATGAAGTGGCTGGTAACCACCGTGTCGTGAGGCAGGGCCCGTACAGCGTCAGCCACACCGTCACGAAACGACGTGTACCGCGGCCCCATTGCCGACCATGTACCCGCCATTGCCAACCGCAGCCACTCGACGCGGTCCGCCATGGCCACGCCGTCCGGCGAGGGAATCTCTGCGACGCCGGGCTCGATGCGCGGCTCCGTCGTCCACGCCGTAGCGAGGCCAACCGCTGTCTCCTGGCACCGGCGGAGCGGGCTGGACACCAGGTCCAGCGGACCCAGCGGCGCGAGCCGAGCCGTCATCTCCGCAGCCTGATGACGGCCAAGATCGTCCAGCCCAGGGTCCGGGTCGGTGTTCCATCCCGCCGCGGCGCGACCGTGGCGCACCAGGTACATCCGTGTCACTGGAACGACCGTCTCACTGGAACGACCGTGTCACTCGAACAGCCAGCCCTCGCGTACCGGGTGCGCGGCGCCCTTGCGGATGTACCACTCGGTGCCGAAGGCCATCGCGAACTGCTCGTCTGGCATGGAGCTAAAGAAGCCGGCATCAGTGATCTGGCTCTTGTGGCAACGAATCGAGGCCCGCTTGACGTTGACGAACTCGCTGACGTCGACCATGTGGGTCAGCTCGCTCTCCGGTGTACCAAACGGGTTGCCGTCGTCGGCGGGGGCATCAGGGTCCCAGTCCTCACCGTCAGGGCCGCTTGCCTCACCTTCCTCGCGCGCCATGTCGAAGAACCGCTTCATCGCGTCGCGGTTCATCGTCGACTCGAAGACGGCTGCCGTGCCCGCCATCTCGGCCGCTCGGTGACCCACCGTATGCACCTTGATGTGGTCGGGGTGCCCGTAGTTCCCGTGCCAGTCGTACGTGGTGAGCACGTCGGCAGCTTCCTCGCGGAGAATCGTTGCCAGCGCGCCCGCCGCCTCATCCAGCGGAGCCTGCAGGAACGACCGAGGATGCTGGTTCTGGTCCCAGCCAGTCATGCCGCTGTCGGCGTAGTCCAGAAACTCCAGCCGGGCAACGCCCAGCGCTGCAGCCGACTGCGCGGTCTCGGCACGGCGACGATCGACCAGCGTCTCGCCCTGCGCAAGGTCGTCTGGCGATTCGCCATGGTCTCCGTTGGTGGCCACCACCAGCACCACGCGATGGCCCTCTGCGGCAGCGCGAGCCATGGAACCACCCGTACTGATGCTCTCGTCGTCGGGATGTGCGTGAAAACAGACCAGTGTGCCCATCAGCACGACGCTACAGCGCCGCCTGCCACGAGCGACTCGATGCGATCGCTCCCGAAGCCCCAGTCGGCCAAAATCTGGCGTGAGTGCTGCCCAGCGTGTGCGGGCGGCGAGTCGATCTCGGCGACCGTGCGCGAGAACCGCGGTGCCGGCGCCGGCTGGGTGGCGCCCGCGACTTCCACGAACGTGCCACGAGCCACGTTGTGCGGGTGCTGCGCTGCCTCACTCATTGTCAGCACTGGGGCGAAACACACGTCGGTGTGCTCCATCAGCGCGCACCATTCGTCGCGGGTCTTACCCAGCATCACGTCGCGCAGCCGATCCTTGAGGTGCGGCCACTGAGCTTTGTTCATCTGCTGGGCAAACTCGGCGTCGTCGGCCAGGCCGGCGAGGCGCATCAGTTCGGCGTAGAACTGCGGCTCGATCGAGCCGAGCGAGATGTGCTTTCCGTCGGCGCATTCGTACACGTCGTAGAAGTGGGCGCCGGTGTCCAGAAGGTTGGTCCCCGGCGCATTCTCATCGAACATGCCAATAGTGCGCATCGCCCAGAACATGCTCATCAAGGTTGCCGCCCCATCGACCATTGCCGTGTCCACCACCTGGCCCTGCCCGCTGCGCTGCGCTTCAAGCAACGCGCACACGACACCGAAGGCCAGGAACATACCGCCACCACCGAAGTCGCCGACCATGTTGAGCGGCGGCACGGGGATCTGCCCGCCACGACCGAAGTGGGCGAGCGAACCCGCCAGCGCGATGTAGTTGATGTCATGGCCGGCGGCTTGTGAATACGGGCCGTCCTGGCCCCACCCGGTCATGCGGCCGTAGACCAGCTTCGGGTTGCGGGCATGGCACTCAGCGGGGCCGATGCCGAGGCGCTCCATCACGCCCGGGCGGAAGCCCTCGATCAGCCCATCGGCCTTCTCCACCAGATCCAGCAGCGTCGCGACGCCGTCGGGGTTCTTCAAGTCGAGTGCGATGTTGCGCCGGCCGCGCAGCAGTACGTCCCAATGGGCGGTCTCCGGAGCCGGGCCACGAACGGCCTGCGCCCGCTCGACACGGATCACCTCGGCACCCATGTCGGCCAACATCATGGCGGCAAACGGGCCGGGCCCGATGCCGGCAATTTCAATGATTCGATACCCAGCAAGTGGTCCAGACATGCCCGCTGTTCTAGTACTTCGGTCTCGAAGGATCGCCATCGAGAGGCACGCGAGATCCTGCGTGGCCGAACGTTGAATTCAATGGTGCTGACGGAGCGACCGTTGAATTCAAAGTAAGGGGCCGAACCTTTACAGGACAAGAGCTCGGGTATCGTCGGACGATGCGACGCATTGGAGTGGGTGTGCTTCTCGCGGTCGTGGCGACGCTGGGGGCGTGCGCAGCGCAGACTGACGAGCCTCGCCAGTTGGCACCGTTGCCCGGCGTGACTACTGCGTCCACTCTGCTCGCCGCCACCACCACCCTCGACCCCGCGGCGACAACGACGGTTCTCGTCGAGGCCACCCCCACAACGATCGTTGCTGCCGGTTGGCCGTTCGAGGACTTCCGCTCCGTGCTGCGGTTGGGCGGCCAGACAGTGCTTGGCAGTGGTTGCGGTGCAGACGGCACTGTCGGGGAAGTCATCCCTGATGGCTGGTGGCTGGGCATCATCACAGCGGACGGCAACAGCCAACTGCAGGTCGACCTGGTGTGCGCCTATAGCGGCGACGACGCGCAGCCGCTGATCGACGAGTGCCTCGCGAGCGAGTCCGCGGCAACCTGCACCGACAACTTCGACCAGACGTTTTGGCCCGTGAATCGCAACACACGCGAGCGAACTGTTGCCAAGTCAACAACGCTGACCAGCGAGTCGGTACCCGACGTGTGCGATGCACTCCCCGACCCTCGTCCTTTCGGAATCACCGGCGTGCTGAACTGGCTCCAGATCCAAAATGGCGAAGTGGTCTACATCCGCCGAGGCTGTGACAGCGAGTAGCTACGCGCGAGAGGTGTGGCTGAGGATTGCGTCGGTGACCAGCGGCCACAACGGCTGGGGCACATCGTGGCCCATGTCGGCGACGAACAGCAGGTTTGCACCCGGCACCAGTTCGGCGGTGCGGAAACCGGCCGAGGGCGTGATCAGCTGATCGTCGCGACCGTGAATGACCAAGGTCGGTACGTCGAGAGCCTGCAGCCCCTCAGTGCGGCTGCCGCTGGCGTAGATTGCCGCCATCTGGCGAGTTGCTCCCTCGGGATACGACGAACGGTCGTAGTCGCGAGCCGCAAGCTCCTTGGTACGGGCCTCATTGCGGTACTTCTTGGACTGCCACACCATGTACCGCGGCGAGCTCTCGATGTACTCCTCGCGGTTCGCGGCCGGTGGCGACATGATGGCGATCATCGCTTCCTCCGAAGGCTGGCCGACCTCAATTTCGCCAGGCGTGCTCATCACCGAGATGAGCGATCGCACACGATCTGGGTGGTTGATTGCAACGGTCTGCGCGATCATCCCGCCCATCGAGGCACCAAGGATGTGGGCCTTGTCGATGCCCAGCACGTCGAGCAGGCCGACTGCATCGCGAGCCATGTCGGCAAGGAGGTACGGCTGCGGCGGTGCATCAGTTCCTGCGAATGCCGAGGTCATCGCCCCGGCGACGTCGGGCACTTGGCCGTCGAGCTTCGTGGACAAGCCACAGTCGCGGTTGTCGAACCGAATGACGTAGCGACCACCGTCGGCAAGGAGCTGGCAGAACTCCGGCTCCCATGCCGTCATCTGTGCGGTGAAGCCCATGATGAGCAGTAGTGCGGGATCGGTCGGTGAACCGAACGTGTCGTATTCGAGTTCCATACCGGTCTGAACGAGGGCGCGAGGCATCCGCGCAGGCTACCTTCGCGGCATGACGGTCTTTGGGGTCCACGTCGGTTTGCAGCACACAACTGCAGCCGAACTGCAGGGTGTGTGGCGACAAATCGAGGATCTCGGTTTCGGCTGGATCAGCGTCTGGGACCACTTTTATGGTGCTACCGGCAAGCCCGACGACGCCGCCTGTCTGGAGGCGGTGGCTATGCACGCTGCACTGGCGTGCACCACCAGCAGGGTGCGTGTCGGCTCGCTGGTGTACAGCATCGGTTACCGCCACCCCGCGGTGCTGGCAAAGGCCATCACCGCCATCGACCAGCTCAGCGGCGGCCGCGCCGACATGGGCATTGGCGCCGGCTGGGCGAAGGTGGAGTACGACGCCTACGGCATTCCTTTCCCCGATGCAAAGACTCGCCTCGACCAGCTGGAGGAAGGCATTCAGTGCCTTCGCGGGCTACTGCACGACAACGTCACCACCTTCGAAGGGCAGCACTTCAACCTCGCCGACGCCCGCAACGAACCTCGCCCGATTCAGGCCAAGCTGCCCATCTGGATTGGCGGCGGCGGGGAGAAGCGCACCTTGAAGATCGCTGCCAAGTACTCAGACGGCTGGAACGTTCCCTTCATCGCCCCCGATGCATTCGCGCATAAGAACGCAATTCTCGACGAGCATTGTGCGGCCGTGGGTCGAGACCCGAAGGACATCAAGCGGGCAATCAACGTCGGGCTTGCGTTCAACGAGGACAACCTGCAGCAGCAGTTCGGCGCCATCAGCGAACTCGTCCGCCCGGGCGTACTCACCGGCAGCCACGACGAGATCATGGATCGCATTGGTCAGTACGTCGACGCAGGCGCAGACCAGGTGAACATCGCCCTACGCGCCCCCTTCAACCTTGAGGCAGCCGCGCTCTTCAGCGCCGCGCTGAACTTGGTCTAGCGCTGCGATGATGAACGACCTAGCGATGAGCGTTCACGTCCTCGCACCAGGGCGCGTCAATCTGATCGGTGACCACACCGACTACACCGGTGGGCTGGTGCTACCGATGGCGATCGACAGGTACACGGAAATCAGAGGCACCCGCACTGGCGACCGAGTGCAATTGTCGTCGTCCGATGAGGAAGTTGCAGTCGACCTGCCGCTGGTGGTCGAGCGACCCCAGGACGTCGAGCCGGCATGGGGCAAATACGTCGCCGGTGTGGTCTCCGAGATGCGCCATCCATACGGTCTCCACGGGCACGTCGCCACCGACATCCCCATCGGCGCCGGTCTGTCCAGCAGCGCTGCGCTAGAGGTTGCCGTCGCTCTCGCGTTGGGATTCACGGGCAGCCCTTTGGAACTTGCACAGCTGTGCCAGCGCGCCGAGAACCGTGCGTCGGGCGTACCCAGCGGCATCATGGACCAGCTAGCCATTGCAGCCGGGGTGGCAGGCCACGCGTTGTTGATCGATTGCGGGGAACTCACCGTGGAACCGATCGCTCTTCCACGCGGCGTCGAGATCGTGGTCCAGTTCATCGAGCACCGCACACTTGTCGGCAGCCCATATTCGGATCGTGTGGCCGAATGCGCTGCCGCTGAGCAACTGATAGGGCCACTTCGTCACGCGACGATGGCAACGGCCAAGTCGATCGCAGATCCGGTGGTGCGGGCGCGGGCGATGCATGTGACCGGCGAGAATCGTCGCGTCATCGACTTCGCCGAGGCCATCAGAGCGGGCGATCTGAGAGACGCCGGCAGCTTGATGATGCAGAGCCATGCCAGCCTCCGCGACCTCTACGCCACTTCCACGCCGGCGATGGACGCGGCCGTTGCACGGGTGGTCGCAACACCTGGCGTGTTCGGGGCGCGAATGACGGGCGGCGGCTTCGGCGGCTGCATCGTGGCGCTGACAGAACCTGGTGCGCTGCTGAGAGGGTGGGTGGTCCAAGCTGTGGCCGGGGCCGTCGCCATTACGGCGTGACAACGCAGCCCACGTGCAGTCGAAAGGTACTCTTGCCCGGACAACGGCCGTAGGGGGTCACGGATGAGCGTCGAACTTCTGGCGGATGGGCTGCATTTCGGTGAGGGTCCGCGCTGGCACCAGGGCAAGTTGTGGTTCAGCGACTTTTTCGAGCATGCGGTCAAGACAGTCGACGTGGCTGGCACGGTCGAAACCAAGCTGCCCGTTGCCGGGCGACCCAGCGGTCTCGGTTGGCTGCCCGACGGGCGGATGCTCATCGTGTCGATGACGGATCGACTGCTCCTTCGTCTCGAGGCCGATGCGCTCGTCGTGCATGCCGATCTCTCCGCCATCGCAACCTTCCACTGCAACGACATGGTGGTGGACCAGGTCGGCCGCGCGTACGTCGGCAACTTTGGCTTCGATCTCGACGCGGCGGAAACCTCGGGCAACTTCGCCGGCGCGCTCGCCGCGTACGAGGGTGCGGCGATCGCGCGGGTCGACCCTGACTGCAGCGTGCACACTGCGGCAACTGGGCTGCGCTTCCCCAACGGCAGCGTCATCACACCCGACGGTCGCACGATGATCGTTGCCGAGAGCATGGCCCGGCGGCTCAGTGCATTCGATGTTGCCACCGACGGCACGCTGACAAACCAACGAATCTGGGCTGATACGGGCAGCTACATACCAGACGGCATCTGCCTGGACGCTGACGGGGCCGTATGGGTGGCCGACGCCGGTGGCCCGCACTGCGTGCGTGTGCGTGAGGGCGGCGAGGTGCTGGAGGTCGTCGACACCGAGCAGCGCTGCTTCGCCTGCATGTTGGGCGGAGACGATGGCCGCACGCTCTTTATGATCACCTCTGCGTATTCACTGGCCGCCGAGGCCAGTGTTCATCGCAGCGGCAAGATCTTGACCACGCAGGTAACGGTCGGCCACGCCGGCAGGCCATAACCGTCATACGTCATACGCCGTAGTGCAGCGGCTTAGGCGAGCAGCCTGGCCTTCTGTGCCGCAAACTCTTCGGCGGTGATGGTGCCGCGCTGCAGCAAGCCCTCCAACCGCTCGAGTTGGTCGGCGACATCGCCCGCGCCCGCCTTGGGCTGGCTGGCATAGCCAGCGCGCTGTTGCACCAACGTTTCCACCTGTGCGTGCACCAGGTTCTGCACCTTGTCGGGGTGGCGGATGTCGGTGAACCGTTGCTGGCCGTCTTCGCCGCCCGACTCAATCAGCAGGTCGCCCGCGCCCAGCATGCGCTCGAAGATGCCTTGGTTGAAGTTGACGTTGTTCACGCGCTCGAGGGGAATCTCGATGCCACTCTTTGCAAAGACGCCTTGTCGGAAGATGATGCGCTGCGAAGTGATGACGAAGTTGGTGGTGAGCCACTTCAGAAAGCGACCAATCAGCCACAGGGCAGTGATGACCAGCAGCGCAACCGTTGCGAGGCGAGCCGCCTTGCCAGGAGTGTCACCGGACTCGGTCTTGGAGAGCACAACAATGCCGATAATGATGCTTCCCACCAGCGCGGCGGCCGGCTGTGCGAAGTACCACCAGTGAGGGTGCATGTCCAGTGCAATGGTCTCATTGTTGTTGAGGTTCTTCTTCGGGTACGGCATGTTCGGCACTGTAGCGCTCGCTCCCGACGGCGGGCGGTAACTGCATCACACCCAACCTCTATCGTGGCGGTTGTGCCTGCCGACCCGATGTTGCACGGCCTCGATGCGGAACAGCGCGAGGCCGTCACCACCACGGCGGCGCCGCTTGCCATCGTGGCGGCGGCCGGCTCGGGCAAGACCACCGTGCTCACCAGGCGGATCGCTTACCGGGTTTCGCACGCCACCGCAATGTCGCAGCACGTACTGGCGCTCACCTTTACTCGAGATGCAGCAGCAGAGCTGAAGCGACGACTGCGCAAGTTGGAGATTCGCGAACCCATCGAGGCAGGCACATTCCATGGCATCGCGCTGCGCTTGCTCCGCGACCGAGCGCTGGCAGCCAACCAAGCCCCCCCACAGGTCGCCAACGACCGCATTCGCTTGGCCCGCGAGGTGCTCAGCGAACTGAAATTGAGTGTCGAGCCGTACGCGGCACTGGCCGACCTCGATTGGGCGCGAGCCCGCATGGTTCCAGCGGATCGGTACGAGGGTGCCGTGCGCATCACCCGTCGGCGGACTGCGTTGCCGCCGGCTCGCTTCGCCGACTTTGTGACGGCCTACGAGCGGCTGAAGCGGCGCCGCGGCGTCATCGACTTCGACGATCTGCTGGTGCATACGATCGAGGCGTTGCGCACCGACAGAGCCTGGGCGGAGGGCGTGCACTGGCGCTATCGCCATCTGTTCGTGGATGAGGCGCAAGACCTCAACCCGCTGCAGCACGCCATGCTGGAGGCCCTGCGCTCAGGCCGCCTCGACCTGTGCCTGGTGGGCGACCCGCGTCAGGCCATCTACGGCTGGAACGGTGCCGACCCCACCACGTTGGCGGAGGTCGAGGTCCGCTACCCGGGTGTCACCGTGGTGGCGCTCACCTCCAACTACCGCTGCTCACCGCAGGTGGTACGCGCTGGCGCGGCTGCACTTGCGGCAAGCGGGCAGCAGGACAACAGCGAGAGCCGCCAGCCAGGGGCGGCCACCGTTGCGATCCAACAAATGTCTGACGACATCGAGGAAGCGGAGGCCGTGGCCCGCCACATCCGCGGTTTGCTCCATCATCACCGCGGGCGCGACCTCGCCGTCTTGGCCCGCACCAACGAGCAGCTGACGGTACTGCAACAGACCCTCACCAAGTTCGGTATCGAGACCGAACGCAGCAACGGTCGGTCACCGCTGGACGTGGCGCTACGTGCCGCGTATCGCTGCACCAGTCGCGAGCAGCTGGCTCTCTGGGTAGACACGACGTTCGCCGATGGCGACGATCTGA
>JAYVVY010000081.1:0-12432 GCA_043786575.1 Ilumatobacteraceae bacterium | reverse complement strand
CGCCGATGGTGTGCAGCCAGCAGCTGAGATGCGCGGGACGGCGCTGGACATCCTGCTTCGAATCTGGGGCCGACCGGTCGAGGATGGGGCGATCGAGGTGACCGGCGATCTAGACGTAGCACGGGAGTGGCTGGCGCTGGGCGGGCCCTAAGAGCTAGTCGCTCAACGGCCCATCGCTCAACGGCCCATCGCTCAACGGCCCATCGCTGCTCGCGGATTCTTCTCTGAGGCGAATCGGCCCGAAACGGCCGGCCTTCAGACCCGTCTTGCCCTCGTAGAACGTGCGCATGAGATCCATGTCGGCAGCTACATCCCCGGTCACTTCGATCGCTGGGCCGAAACCGCCGGAGCGAGTTGACCTGTCGACAAACGCGAGCACGATGGGCACGTCCGCCTGTTCCGCAATGCGATAAAAGCCGGACTTCCAGTAGTCGGTGCGCGAGCGCGTGCCCTCCGCAGGCACGACGAGAGCGAGGCTCTCATGCCCCGAAAACTCCGCTGCGAGCGACGCCACCATGCCACCTGGTGCGTCGCGATCGACAGCAACGCCGCCGAGCCACCTCATGAGTGGCCCCATCGGCCCCTTGAACAGGGATCGCTTGCCCAGCCAGGAGATCTCGATGCCGATCACCTTCGCCAAGGCCAACGTCAGCGGGAAGTCCCAGTTGGTGGTGTGCGGCGCAGCGATCACCACGCACTTCGCTGGAATGGGCGCATCACGAGGGACTGCCTCGAAGCGCCACAGGAACAACCAGAAGCGCGCCAACAGGGAAGTCATGCCGCGCAACCTATCGGCGGCAGCCGTTGCCAACCGTCCCAACGCCAAATGGAGGGTTCCCAGCACCTACGGTGGGCTGGGAACCCTCCATTTGATCCTGGTCGTTACTTGCCGAAGTGAGTGACGATCACGCGACCGTTGCGTTCGCCCGCGCTGGCGGCCAGATCGGCGACCACCATCGAGCGCTGCAACCAACGGTCGTAGCCGTCGAAGCGCGGCTGGTACGGCGAGCGTCCATGGACTGCAACGTTGTTGTCGACCACCAAGAGATCACCTGCCTGTAGCGCCACCGCGGTGTGCTGCGCCTCGACTGCCGCCGAGAGCGCACAAAGTGCCTGGTCTGCTGCTTCGTCGATGCCGACCATCAGGTCGGCGTCGAACACCATCGTCGGGCGTGTGCGTTCGCCCCGCAACACTGGCATCGGCGCGCCCAGGACGTTCGAGCGGCCATGCAGGTAGCTCTCGTCGACGGCGGTACGGAAGCGGGGCTGGAACAGCGTGTCGATGACACCCTCGCTCAGGTTGGGCAGCACCTCGAAGATGGACGAGAGCGTGGTGAAGGCATTCTCGTCGCCACGAAGGCACAGCAAGAGCAGGTACTTGGGCCGGTGCGGGTGAAACGCTGCCTCGGTGTGGAACATCAACTGCACCTTCGAAGAGGTGCTGACCTGGCGGTCCGCATTCGACTTCGTTGGCACCAGGTTCTGGATCAGGTCGCCGCCGTGCTCGGGCAAGTAGCCCACGGGCTGGCCCAGGCGGCGGGCCACCGTGAGCAGAGTGAACTCACTGACGAGCTGCTTGTTGTACGGCGTAATCGGCGACTCGGGCGTCAACGGCAGCTCGCCGACGGGAAGTCCGCGCAGCACGATGGCACCCGACTGCGGGGCGGCATCCGTGAAGTCGACCAGCGCATCGTGGATCAGTGCTGGCATCAGTCGTGCGGCATGGCCCGCGGCGTTGACAAAGCTCTCACTACTGAAGGTCCCTGAGGGAACAGACAGGGTGGGCCACGTGGGCGATTCAACGACATCGGGTGACGCGTGCTCAGTCAGCGTGATCAATCGAGATTTCCTTGCAGTCTGCGTGTCTGGAATGTATGTTCCAAGTGTAGCAGATTTCGGAACATTCGAGTCAAGCGACGGAGAGGAACTACGGTGTGACCTCGTGGAAGTGGCAGAACGTATCGGTCGAGCAAACACATCGTTGACGCCAGCTGAACGGCGCGTCGCCGAGGTGGTCCTTGAGCAGCCTCAGTTGGTTGCGTTCGGCACCGTCGCCGATTTGGCCGAGGCAGCGGCCAGTGGGGCAGCGACCGTGGTGCGCCTGGCCGGCAAGCTGGGGTTCGATGGTTTCACCGGGTTGCAGGCCTCGGTGCAGCACACACTCGCGGGTCAGCTCCGTCCAGCCGCCGAACGGATTCGCGAGCCCGCCGCCACCGACGCGATCGGACGTCACCTCCAGTTGGAGATCGACAACGTTGCCACCACATTGCGTGCGCTCAACGGCGAAGTGTTGGCAGACGTGGTGGCACATTTGGCCGCTCACGGGGCTCGCGTGTTCGTCGTGTCGGGCGATGCGTCGCTGGGTGTCGCACAACAGCTGGTGGCCGACCTTCACGCGCTGCGCGACGATGTCACGCTGGTGGATGGCAACGACGTCGCCGTCCGGCGAACCGTCGCCCAGTTGCGGCCGACCGACGTCGTTGTAACCATCGACCTGCGCCGTTACGACCGCTGGGTGGTTGACGCCGCACGAGACGCACACAGCAGGGGAGTGTGGTGCGTCTCGCTCACCGACAGCCTGTTGTCCCCCCTGGCCGGTCTGGCCGAACGCACACTGACCGTCGCCGCCGCTGGCGGTGGCCCGTTCGACAGCCACGTCGGCACGCTCGCGCTGATCAACGTGTTGGTCGCAGGCGTGGCCGATCGTCTGCGCCGCGAAGCCACCGAACGCCTCGATCGAGCCGAAGCCGCCTGGCAAGCAGCCGGAGCATTGACAGACCGGTGAGTCTGGATCATCTAGACTTTCGTCATGACGAAAGTCTACGTTGAACCCAGTGAGCAACGATCACGGTGCACGTGGTGTCGACGAGTGCTGCCACCACAAAAGATGGGTCGACCGCGAGTGTTCTGCTCGCAGGCCTGCCGCCAATGGCACTGGGTCGGTCAGCACCGGGCAGACGAGCTCCAGCTCAATGAGTCTGAACTGATCGTCGCCAAAGAGGAGCTGGACCAGCTACACGACGAGCTGTACGTGCTTGCTTGCGCGGTGAATGACGCCGAACGAGACGCAGCCGCCGCAGGCAACAAGCCCAGCGCACGGGAGCTTCAAGAAATCGTCGAGATGCTCCTCGAAGCAGCACGGCCATTGAGGGACAGAGTACTCGGCCGATAATCACGAACAGATAGCGCCCATAATCATCGTTATGTCATGTTGATCTGGAGACTGCCGAGGGGGTCAGCTCGACCACTACCGCGATGTGGGTGCCTGGACGAGCCTTCCGCTGCGCCGTACGATCTGCGCAGCGGGCCGAACGAAGGAGAGCACATGCTCCATCGAAGTCGGCACCTCCGGCGAATCCTCCTTACCCTTGTTACCTGCTTGGCAATCGCGTGCACATCGTTGGCTGTCGATGGTGCGTCCGCACTGGCGGCGCCGACGTCGACGTCGACTGACGTGTTCGCCAAACGGGGCGACAATTCGCTTCGTGTACTGCACGTTCAGCAGTTGCTGATCGATGCGGGCATCACGGTTCGAGGCGGGGCGGATGGCGCCTTCGGGCCTGGCACCGAGAGTGCAGTGAAGCAGTACCAGGGGCAGCGCGGGCTGCCTGTCAATGGAGAAGTCGACGTGCCCACCGCGATCACGCTGGGAATCCTGCCTGCCACTCCCCTTCTGGCGCAGGGCTCCAGCGGTGCGGCGGTCACACAGCTGCAGCAGCAATTGATCGTCGTAGGTATCTCATTGCGCGGGGGTGCCGACGGAGCGTTCGGCTCCGGCACGGCCAAGGCGGTGCAGGCTTTTCAGAGCAGCCACGCGCTGAAGGCGACCGGCGTGGTGGATGCGGCGACCGCCGCGATCCTGTCCAGGGCCGCTGGCGAGATGACATCTGACGCTGCTGCGTCAACTACCACCGCCACGTCAACTACCACCGCCACGGCAACTACCACCGCCACGTCAACCGCGACGGCAGCGGCGGCACCGTTAGCCGCGTTTCCAGTTCCTACCACGTGCAGATATTGGGACACGTGGGGTGCCCCTCGCAGCGGCGGCCGCAAACATGAGGGTGTCGACATTGCGGCCGCCAGCGGCACCGCAATCTTCGCTGTGCAAGACGGCCGAATCACAAAGCGGCAAGCCGACTTCGAGGGCTCGCGGCCCGGCAACGCCATCTGGCTCACAGCCGCCAACGACACCTATTTCTTCTATGGCCACCTGAGCGCCTTCGCCAAGGGCGTCGGCGTCGGCAGCCCCGTACGTGCGGGTGACGTCATTGGCTACGTTGGCTCGACGGGAAATGCTCTCATTCCGCATCTGCATTTCGAGGTTCACCCCGGTGGAGGGAAGGCGGTGAACCCGTACCCAATGCTCAGGGCAACCAGTGACTGCTGATCGGGGCGATCAGTGTTGGCGCAGCAACTCTTCCTTGCGCTGGGCGACGAAGGCGCCGAGCTGCTGGTCGATGGCATCGTCGAGCGGTGGCGATTCGGATTCGTCGAGCAACTGGCGCCAGACGCGGTGGGCGCGTTCGCGGGCGTCCACGCTGCCTGCCTCAACCCACGTTTCGTAGTTGCGCCAGTCGCTGACCAAAGGCGAGTAGAACGCCGTCTCGTACCGTTCGAGCGTGTGCGGGGAGCCAAAAAAGTGTCCACCGGGGCCGACTGCGGCGATGGCATCCAAGCCCATCGATGCGTCGTCGACGACGATCGGCTGCAGGTACTCAGCCATCATCTGCAGCATTTCGGCGTCGATGATCAGCTTCTCGTAGCTGGCGGTGAGCCCTCCTTCCAGCCACCCGGCGGCATGGTTGACCAGGTTGGCGCCGCCCATCACCGCGCCCCACAGTGACATCTGGCTTTCGTATGCGGCCTGCGCGTCGACGGTGTTGGCGGTGGTGGTGTTGGACGAGCGAAACGGCAGGCCGTAACGCCGCGCCAGTTGACCGCTGGCCTGCGCGGCCTTCGTGTACTCCGGTGTACCGAACGCAGGCGAGCCACTGCGCATATCGACATTCGACGTAAACGAGCCGTAGACCATCGGCGCGCCCGCCCGCACCAGCTGGATGAGCGTGCCGACCGCCAACATCTCTGCATTCTGCAAAACCAGCGCACCAGCGAGGGTGGCCGGGGCCATGGCGCCCGCAAGCGTGAATGGGGTGACGCAGACGGCTTGCCCGGCCCCCGCCATCTCGATCAAACCTTCCGCCATCGGGATATCAAGCGTCAGCGGTGTGTTGGTGTTGACGATGGTCAGCAGCGCTGGCTGGTCGGCTAGGCCGTCGCGGTCGGTGCCCAGCGCGATGGCTGCCATGTCGATGCAGTCCGCCGCGCGATCGCGGCCGAGTGCAATACCCTGCCAGTTCTTGTCGACCAATCTGATCAGCGAATGGCAGAGGTCGAGGTGCCGGGTTTCGGGAGCAAGATCCATTGCCTCAAACGGACCCCCGCCCTCCTGCTGAATCACGTCGAGCGACTGCACCAGGCGCAGAAATTCAATCTGCTCGGCGTGCGTGCCGGGGCGCCGTCCGCGCTCGACGTCATTCGCAAACGCTGGGCCACCAACCGACGTGAACACCACATTGCGCCCGCCGATGGTGAGATTGCGTGCGGGGTTGCGAGCCCGCAGAGTGAACGTCTGCGGCGCCAACGCCACCATCGTCTCGATCAGGTCAGGGTCGAAGCGCACCATCAGGTCGTCAACGACGCAGCCCGCAGCAGCCAGGATCGCCCGAGCCTGCGGTTGCAACACGCGCATTCCAGTCGTCTGCAGCAACTCCAGTGATGATCGGTGGATGTGCTCGATGTGATCGTCGGAGAGAACCTTCGTCGGCTCGTAGAAATTCTGCACGGCACGCCACGGCAACGGATGCGCCCCCGCAGACGGCCGACGATCTCGAACCCGATTGGTCCTGCTCATGGCGCAAGTCTCCTGGACACGAAGGCACGCATACGCGTCACTGTGGCACAGGCCAAGAACCCGACGGTCAAGAAACCGTAAAGTTGGCGACAGCGCATGCCGAAGAAATGAGCATGACCCGAACCCGTCGAGCCATTTCAGCGATGCTATTGACAGTAACCACCGGCGCTTTCGCCATGGTGGATACTGCTCAAGCAGCCACGCCAGCCACCTCCTCGCCCGCAGTAGCACCGATGACGTACACCGTGCAGGCAGGCGACTACCTGTCGGGGATCGCCACGCGTATGGGTGTCAAGCTGAGCACGCTCTTGGAGACCAACAAGCTCACTGTCACAAGTTTCATCTATCCCGGCATGCAACTGGTGGTGCCCGCTGGCGGCGTGGTACCGGCACCGGCGGCACCTGTCGTCACGCCAGAGGCTCCCGCTGCTGTAGCAGCGCCTACGGCCAACTACACCGTTGTCTCAGGCGACTCGTTGTCGGGCATCGCGGGCCGCATGGGCATCAAACTTTCCGCGTTGCTCGCTACCAACAAGCTGACCGTGAACAGTGTGATTCACCCCGGTGCGCAATTGGCTGTCCCCGCTGGCGGCGCGCTTCCCACCGTCACGCCCGCCCCGGTAGCTGCACCTGCAGCCACCCCCGTTGCAGCGACCACGCAGCTGCAGTACGTCGTTCGCCCCGGTGACTATCTGTCGGGTATTGCCCCAGCGCTCGGTGTGCGCATCGCCGACCTGCTGTCCGCGAACAAGCTGACGCTGACCAGCCTGATCTACCCAGGAATGAAACTGACGGTGCCAGCCGGCGGCACGCTGCCGGTGCCGCAGACCGCCCCCGTTGCTGTCCCGGCAGTCGTCGCTCCTGTCGCCTCCCCCGCCGTCGCACCCAGCAATGGGGGGACCACACCCGACGCTCGCATTGCGACCGTGATTGCGTTCGTCACGGCTCAACTCGGCGAGCCCTACAAGGCGTTCTCTGCCGGCCCGGACAGCTGGGACTGCAGCGGTTTGACGATGGCTGCGTATGCCGAGATCGGCATCTCGTTGCAGCACTACAGCGGTTCACAGATCACGCGGGGTACCGCCGTCGACAGGGCAACGCAGCCGATCGTCGCCGGCGACCTCATTTTCCTGGAGACCAGCGTCGGCTCGGGCATCGTTGGTCACGTGGGCATCGCTATCAGCAGCACACAGTGGATTCACTCGCCGCGCACCGGCGACGTGGTGCGGATGGGCAACATTCCCACCACACGGGTGATTGGCATCCGCAGACTGCTGCCCGCCACCTGAGCAACTCTCGAAAAGCGCCTGACGGTGCGGCACGGCCGCCGAGTGGATTCGTCTAGCGAACGGCGATGAGATCAACGACGAAGATCAGCGTCTCGCCACCCTTGATGGCACCGCCGGCGCCGCGGCTGCCGTAACCCAGGTCGGGCGGAATGGTCAGCTTGCGTCGGCCACCTACCTTCATGCCCTTGACGCCGCGGTCCCAACCCTCGATCACTTCGCGTGCACCGAGGCGGAAGTCGAAGGTGTCGCCGCGATTCCAGCTGGCATCGAACTCTTGCCCGTTGCTCCATGCCACGCCGACGTAGTGCACGATCACGCGTTTGCCGATGATGGCCTCGTCGCCGTCACCAACGATTTCGTCTTCGATCAGCAGTTCGGCGGGCGGCTCGCCCTCAGGGGTGGAGATGACGGGTTTGTCGGACATGGGCTGAAACGCTAGCGACCGAATCGACCCGCGTCGTGTATCTCCTAGCGGCGTGTATCTACGTCTACCGCTAGCGCTCTGTGCGGCATGCTCTTCGTACTTGCAGGGTCGGCGATGTTTTGCATCGGTGGCGCATTCATGAAGGCCTCCCACGGTTTCACCCATCTCGGGCCCAGCGTTGTCGTCGCGCTCACGTTCATGCTCGGGTCCGTGTTTCTCTCCCGAGCTGTGAGCGGCCAGATGCTGTCCACCACACTCATCGTCGGGCTTGGAATTGAGGCGCTGGGCGCTGTGGCGTTCGGAGTGCTCGTGCTGGGCGAGCGTCTCAACCCGTCGCAGACGGGTGGCATCGCCCTGGTTCTTTCGGGTGTCGCGCTCCTTCGACTCTGACGGCGACCGGTCTCATCCTCCGGCTGCAATGAGCGCGACAGCCACCGCCGTGGCACCGACACCAGTCCCCTGCCACCAACGCATTCGCTCTCGGTTGAATGCCACCGAGAGAATCACCGCGACTGTCGCGAACTGGCTGGAGGCAACAGACACCGGGCCGGTCTCGCCGCGTTGGAATGCCATTTGGAGTGCGCCGATGGCGACCAACCCCAACACTCCTGCCACCACGGCGTGTCGTAAGCCGGTTCCGGTGGCGATGAATGGGTCGCGGCGCATGCTGGCGATGACGATCAGCAGAACTAACCCTGTCCCCCGCTGAGCAATGACGGGCGAGAGGCCCGATGCCTCGGTGACCTCGCCCATCAGAGTGAACGCCACGCCGAACGCAACGCCGCTGGCGATTCCCAGTAGCGCTCCCTGACGAACGCTGCCCTTGCCTCCGGGCGTGTAGGAGGTGAGCACGAGCGCTATCAAGCCAAGTGCCATTCCAACTGACGCCCAGCCGCTGGGCGTCACGCCATGCAGCAAGTCCCATACGACGGGTACCGTCGCCAACAGCACCGACGACAACGGTGCAACGATGCCCATCCGGGCGACGGCGTAGCCGTGGTAGAGCAACATCAAGCCGGTGATCATCGCCACGCCCGACAGTGCACCGATGATGGTGTCGTGCGCGATCCACCGTGAATCGACGAGCAACAACAGCAATGGTGAGAGTGCCGTGCTCACTCCAACAGCGGTGCGCGTCACCGTGATCGACGGAGTTGTACGCGCCGAACGCGCCGCAAAGAAGTCGGATGTTCCCAGCAGCAGCGCAGCTGTGATCGCCAAGGTCAGCGCCACTGACATGGCTAGAGCAGCTCGGCCAGTGCGGCCAGCAGGGCATCTGAGTCGGCTTCGCTGTTGTGCGCGGCGAAGCTGACGCGGATGAACTTCTGATCGTTCCATTCGGGCAACGGCGCCTCGATGCGGAACTCCTCGAAGAGGCGGGCCTTCATCGCCACCGTGTCGACGTGGTCGGGCAGGCGAATGGAGGCAAGCTGCCCAATCCATTCGGTGGAATCAGGGCTGATCGATTCCAGACCCGTCAGCGCATCCACCCGCGACCGAGTGAGCACAGCCAAACGATGACCCTCCGCTTGCACGGCCGGCCAGTCGTGGGCGGCGCAGAAATCGAGTGCCGCGGACACCGCCAGAAATGGCGACAGATCCCTGGTTCCCTGCCACTCGTGATAGTCCACGAACTGCGAGTCGGTGGGGTGATCGCTCTCCCAACCCCAGCTGACGACCAGTGGATCGAGCCACGCTTGCACCTCCGGTCGGGCGTAGAGGAACGAGCAGCCCTTGGGCGCGCACGCCCACTTGTGGAGTGCGCCTGTGTAGATGTCGCAGCCAATCTGCAAGAGGTCGAGCGGTATGTGGCCGGGCACGTGCGCCCCGTCAACGATGGACACGATGCCGGCAGCCCGCGCTCGCCGGCACAGCTCTACCACGGGAAAGATTAGGCCAGTAGCGCTCGTCAGATGGTCCAGGAACAACACCCGCGTGCGCGGCGTGACCGCCGCCCACATTCGTTCGACGAAGCCCTCGGCAGTGGTCACCGGCGTCGGAATTGGCACCCGAATGTAGGCGGCGCCAGCTTCGGCGCACAGCTTGTGCCACGTGCGATACATCGCCCCGTACTCGTGGTCCGTGGTCAGCACCTCATCGCCGGGTTCGAGACGAATGTTACGGGCGACCATGTTGACGGCTGTGGTCGGGTTGGGGAAGAACACGACATCGTCGCCGCTGACGTTGAGGAACGTGCCCAGACGGGCACGCGCATCGGCCATCAGTTCAGGCGCGCGCCGCTGCAACCACGCCACAGGGTTGCGCTCCATCTCACGCTGCAACCCTTCGTACGCCTCCTGCACCACGCGCGGGACTGCACCGAACGAGCCGTGATTGAGGAACACCAGGTCGGGGTCGAGCAAAAAATCAGCACGGGTTGGGGTCGGCATAGAGCGGCAGCGTAGACGGCCGCCCTTGCCCGAGTCGGGTACGTTGCGGGCATGGCACTCCCCTCTCATGGCCTCGATCGCGACGATGTGCTGGCCCAACTCGACGGCTTCAAGGCCAACGATGTCCGTTGGCGCGACGGCCATGCATTCACGCTGGCGTACAGCGCTGGCGACGATGTACTGGCGGTCGCAGAGGCCGCCTATGCCAAGTTCTCCAGCGAGAACGCCCTGAACACCGACGCCTTCCCCAGCCTGCGTCGCATCCAAAACGACGTGGTCGGCATCGTCGGCGATTGGTTGGAGGCCGGGCCCGAGGGTGCCGGTTTCATGACCACCGGCGGCACGGAAAGCTTGCTGATGGCGGTGAAGGCTGCCCGCGAACGGGGCCGCAAAGAACGCAGTATCACCAACCCCAACGTGGTGCTACCCGCCAGCGCTCACGCTGCGTTCGAGAAGGGTTGCTATTACTTCGGCGTCGAGAGCCGACGCATCCCGGTGCTCCCGGATTGGCGTGCAGACGTGGCGGCGATGGAGGCGGCAATCGACGAGAACACGGTGCTCGTCGTCGGCTCGGCACCGCAGTATCCGCAAGGGGTGATCGACCCAATCGCCGACATCGCCGCGCTCGCCGAGGCCCGCGACATCAACTGCCACGTCGACGGCTGCATGGGCGGCGTGGTGCTGACCTATATGGCTCGTCTGGGGTACGACATACCGCCGTGGAACTTCTCGGTGCCGGGCGTGACCAGCATTTCGGTCGACCTGCACAAGTTCGGCTACACCGCCAAGGGCGCCTCTGTGATCATGCATCGCAGCAAGCGCCTACGGAACTACCAAACGTTCGTCACCGACAACTGGCTGGGCGGGGTGTACGGCTCGTCTGGCGTGCTGGGCACCAAGGGCGGCGGTGCCATGGCAGCGGCGTGGGCTGTGATGAACTATCTCGGCGACGATGGCTACCTCAGGCTGACAGCCGCTGCTCATCAGGCAACACTGCAACTGGCAGCCGCAGTGGACACGATGCCCGAGCTGCGAGCATTGGCGGCGCCTGACAGCACGCTGCTGGCCTTCGTGGCCACCGACCCGACGAAGCTCGACGTGTATGCGGTCGCCGACGCTCTATGGCGCGAGGGCTGGTATGTAGACCGTCAGGGTCCGCCGGCGTCCTTGCACTGCACTGTGAACGCGGTACATGAGGGCAAGATCGACATCTTCGCTGCTGCACTCAGGGCCGCAATCGCCGAGGTCACCGCTGCTCAGAGCAGCGGTGACCTCGGCGCGTACGGCACCGTCGAGTAGCGCGGAGAACGGCTCAGTAGACCGGGCTCGCCCAGTCGATCCACAGACTGTCGGCATCGTACGGGTCGGCCTTCACGTTCAACCGAAGGCCGGGCTGGCAACGGCCGAGGTGCAACTGCTGAACGGGTTCCAGGCGAGTTGCCTGCATCGGTACGCCGCTGGGCAGCATGATCAACAGTTCCAGCTCAACTACCGGGTTGAAGTTGATCAACGCCCCTGTTTGACGAGCTGCGGTGATGGTCGCCACGGCGCAGACGCCATTGACGATGGCCGCATTCGATTGAGCAGCGCCCCGCGCCATCCCTGCCATCATCGCGTTCGCCTCCGCCATCTTCGATGACATGTTGGCCATCTTGTCCTGCATCGGCGGAGCGTTGTCGCGCATCTCCTTCGTCTGCGCGCTCAACGTCCTGAGGTCCTTGAAGATGCCCAAACTCAGATGCCCCGATAGATGTCGGAGAACGCGCGAGCGACGGCCGGGTCACCCTGGATGCGGCCGTTCCAACCATCGTGCGCCTGCTGCCACGAGAGGCCATCGATGCCGTGCGAGGCCGCGATGCCGGGCAGGGCCGACTGGTCGTAGTTGAGCGGCGCGATGGCCTTCACGATCACCGTGTACTGCTGCAGGCTGACGCCAGCGATGGCTGCCAGCGCACCGGGCTGGGCTTGCAGGGTGCCAGCCGCGGAAGCCTGGACCGCCGCAGCCTGCTGATACGCGGCCTGCTGCTGCTGCGCCGCGGCCATCCCATGGGCGGTAGCGCTCATCTGATTGGCCTGGTCGATCATGCCCGGGGCGGCATGAACCATGTCCTTCATTTCCTTCATCTGCTTGAAAAGTCCCACGTTGTTTCCTCCTGTTGAGTCGATGACGTCATCGTGGGCCACGTTGGAGGAAGAGTCATGAGTACCGCGCTACTCAGTTTCTGCGGGGGTCAATGCCCATGCCAGCTCGCAGGGCAAGGTAACGTTCGAGTTGCCATTTCACCCGGCCGGGAGAGCCACCGACGCAGCCAGCGCCGGGGCGCCGAAGGAGCAACCTCCCCGGAATCTCTCAGGCCAACGGACCGACCGGGTGGGGCAACGCTGGAAAGCAGTCGGCTCTGCCCGGCTCGCCGA
>JAYVVY010000080.1:0-4506 GCA_043786575.1 Ilumatobacteraceae bacterium | reverse complement strand
GTCGCCGACCAATACCTGATCGATGAAGCCAACTCGCTGCTCAACGGCACCCCGTTCACCTACGGCCACGTGGTGGTCGACGAGGCGCAGGATCACAGTGCCGTCGCGCTGCGTTGCATCGGACGGCGCAGTCCATCTGGCTCGCTGACAATCCTCGGCGACCTGGCCCAGTCCACCACGCCCGCCGGCCAGCGCGACTGGGACGAGGCGCTGGGGCACATGCGCGCGGCTGCGTCGGAAGTGGCGCACCTCACCATCGGCTATCGCGTGCCAGCCCCGATTCTCGACGTGGCCAACCGGCTGCTGCCATTCACCGACGTGACCACTCGGGCCAGCCGCAGCGTTCGTGCCGACGGAGTTGCGCCGTCGGTGCGGCAGGTGCCGAGTGCCGAGCTGGCCGACGCCGTGGCCGACGAAGTGCGGATCGTGCGTCATCGTCATCACAACACCGGTGTGGTCGCCCCGATTGAGCTGCACCATCCGCTCTTCGAAGCCTTCGAACGAATTGGCCTGCGTGGCACCGATCGAGTGCACGACCTTGCCGCCAATGACGTACCTGTGTTCCATGCGGAGGCGGTGAAGGGTCTGGAGTTCGACGGTGTCATCGTCGTGAACCCACATCAGATCTTCGATGGTTCTTCGCTGGGCGCACGGCTGTTGTACGTGGCGATGACCCGTGCAGTGCAGGTGTTGCACTTGGTCACCGACGCCCCGTTGCCCACGGCCATCGCCTAGCTGAAGTTCGACATAGCGTCGCCGCTGCGCCAAGAGGTATGGTGCGGCCCAGACGTCGACTCACATATCTGGGGGCAATTTCGTGAAGACCAAGGCCGCAATTCTTCGTGCACGCAACACACCGTGGAGTGTCGAGGAAATCGAGCTCGATCCGCCCAAGGCCGGTGAGGTGCTGGTCAAGATCATCGCCAGCGGCATGTGCCACAGCGACGAGCACCTGATGACCGGCGATCTCGCCGGCGCCACCCCGGAGCCGCCACTGATCGGTGGCCACGAAGGCGCCGGCATCGTGTTGGAAGTTGGCAACGGCGTGTTCAGCGTGGCCCCCGGCGACCATGTCGTCTTCGGCTTCGTGCCCGCCTGCGGTAAGTGCCCCAGCTGCGCTGGTGGCCATAGCAACCTGTGCGACATGAACACGGTCACCGCCACGGGCCTGCAGCTCAGCGACGGCACCGCTCGCCATCACAGCTCCACCGGCGAGGACCTGCTGCTCGGTATCGGCGCGCTGGGTACCTTTGCCCACCACACCGTGGTGCACGAGGCCAGCTGCATCAAGATCGACAAGGACCTGCCGCTGGAGAAGGCCTGCCTGCTGGGCTGCGGCGTCGTCACCGGTTGGGGCTCAGCGGTGTATGCCGCCGAAGTGAAGCCCGGCGACACCGTTGCGGTTGTCGGCGTAGGTGGCATCGGCTCGAATGCAGTGCAGGGTGCCAAGCTCGCTGGCGCACGCGTCGTGGCCGCCATCGACCCGGTCGAGTTCAAGCGCGAGAAGGCAATGGAGTTCGGTGCCACTCATGCGTACGCATCCATCGCAGATGCGCTTGGGGCCATGGGTGAGACCACCTGGGACCGCGGTTTCGACAAGGTCATCATGGCCTGCGGCGTCGGCAACGGCGATGTGCTGGGTGAGGCATTCTGGCTGGGCGGCAAGCGCAGCAAGATTGTCGTCACCAACATCCACCCCGTCGGCGAGACCAGCATCGCCATTCCGGCTGTCTTCCTCACCGTGTTCGAGAAGCAACTGATTGGCTCGCTGTTCGGTTCGGGCAACCCGCGCAAGGACATCCCCAAGTTGCTCGAGCTCTACACCCAGGGTCTGCTCGACCTTGATGGGCTCGTCACGCAGACGTACCCGATTGAGGGCATCAACCAGGGCTACGACGACATGAACGCCGGCAAGAACATCCGTGGGGTGCTCGTCTTCGAGCACACCGACTGACTAACGGCCGGTGAACAACTGCCGGACTAGGTAACAGCCTCTGAGCGTCGTGCTCAGCAACCGAGGGGGTCCATCATGAAGTGTCGTGCCGCGGTTCTGCATGCCATCGGGCAGGAATGGCAGATTGAGGAACTCACCATCGAGCCGCCGCGTGCCGGCGAGGTGATCGTGCAGTGGAAGGTCGCGGGCATGTGCCATAGCGACGAGCATTTCGTCACCGGCGACATCGTGCCGCCGGCGGAGATGCTGGCAGCCGCAGGCCTTCCACCCTTCTTCCCCGTGATCGGCGGCCATGAAGGCGCAGGCATCGTGGTCGAGGTTGGCCCCGGTGTCACCAGCGTGAAGGTTGGAGACCATGTGTCGGCCAGCTTCATTCCATCGTGTGGTCGCTGCCGGTTCTGCAGCACGGGCCGGCAAAACCTCTGCGACGCCGGTGCCGGAGCGATGCAAACGGGCATGATCACTGACGGCACCGATCGGCATTTCCTCGGCGAGAACCCAGTGTTACTGATGGCCAAGTTGGGCACGTTCAGCGAGTATTCGGCGGTTGCCGAGGCATCGGTCATCAAGGTCGACGACGACCTGCCGTTCGATGTGGTTGCGCTGGTGTCGTGCGGCGTCGCCACCGGGTGGGGGTCCGCCACGAATCGCGCCGACGTTCGCCCCGGCGACACAGTTGTGGTCGTGGGCATTGGTGGCATCGGCATCAACGCGGTGCAGGGTGCTGCGATGGCCGGCGCCAAGCGCGTCATCGCCGTCGACCCGGTGGAGTTCAAGCGCGAGAAGGCGATGGAGTTCGGCGCCACCCACACCTTCGCCTCGATGGAGGAGGCCATGCCCGCCATCACGGAGCTGACGTGGGGGCAGATGGCCGACAAGGTGATCATGACCCCTGGCGTGCTGTACGGCGAGATGATGCAGTTGGGCACCGCGATGGCTGGCAAGGGTGGCACCATCGTCGTCACCGCCATCGCTCCGATGACGCAGACCGAGTCGTCCGTCAACCTGTTCGAGCTGGCGATGTGGAACAAGGAAATCAAGGGCACCATCTTTGGTTCGTTGAATCCCCGAAGCGACATTCCCAAGCTGCTGGGCCTCTACCGCGAAGGCCAGTTGAAGCTGGACGAACTGATCACCCGCCGCTACACGCTTGACCAGATCAACGAGGGCTACCAGGCCATGCGCGATGGCGAGAATCTGCGAGGCGTGATCATGTATGACTGACGCTGCCAACGGCGGCACGGCCCTCCTCCATCGTGTGCTCGGTCGTGTTGTCGGTCGCGCTCGCGAGATCGAGCTGACTGTTGCCGCGCTGGCGGCCGACCGTCACGTGTTGCTGGAAGGTCCGCCGGGTACCGGCAAGAGCACGCTGCTGCGCGCTGTGGCCGACGAGCTGGGCCTCGGTTTCGAGTTCGTGGAGGGCAACGCAGAGCTGACCCCTGCTCGTCTGATCGGTCACTTCGACCCGGCCCGTGTGCTCACCGACGGCTACGACCCGGCGGTGTTCGTGGACGGCCCACTGGTCACCGCCATGCGCGACGGCTCGCTGCTGTACGTAGAGGAGATCAACCGCATCCCAGAAGAGACACTCAACGTGCTGATCACCGTCATGAGCGAGCGCGAATTGCATGTGCCCCGGCTGGGTCGCGTTGCCGCGGCAGCAGGCTTCCGTTTGGTCGCGGCGATGAACCCGTTCGACGCCATCGGCACCGCCCGCATCAGTAGCGCGGTGTACGACCGGGTGTGCCGCCTATCGGTTGGTTACCAGGACGCAGCCGACGAAGTGGTCATCGTGCAGCGCGCGCTGCCAGCCCTTTCGGTTGACGCCGCATGGCTCGCCGGTGCTGTAGAGGTGGTTCGCCGCACCCGCAACCACCCCGATGTTCGCATCGGTTCGTCGGTGCGTGGTGCCATTGACTGTGCGGCGGTCGCAGCCTCACTGGCCTCGCTGCGCGGCGTGCCCGCGAACGACGCGGCGGTTGGGCTGGACGCGGCGCTGGTCGCGCTCAGCGGTCGGCTTCGTTTGCGTGAAGGGTGTAGCCGCAGCGCTGAGGACATCGTTACTGAGCTGTGGCAGCAGGTCTTCGCGCCGCCCAAGGCAGACGGCGAGCGCGGCTCGGGAAAAGCGACCGCCCCGACGGGGGCGAACCAGGGCTAGCCCCATCGCCTCAGGTGAAGGAAGGCGACGAGGCCGATGCCGAGGTAGCCAACAACCAGAAGCGCACGACGTCACGACGCGAGTTGGCGCGCAACCCGCGCTTCGAGCAGATCTCGCCAGAGCTCGGCGAGCTGGACGAATCCGCGGTGGAGGAAGGGCTTCGCGAGGACCCTGACGAGACGTTGGCGATGCTGGCCGACCTTGTCGGCGCCACCGATGTACGGCTGCGCGAACTGGCGAAGCGGCTGGCCGCCAAGCTGTTTTTGGATATCGCTCGTCGTGGCCCGGTGCGCCCGCGCGGCATTGGGACGCTGCGCGATCTGCCGTATCGGCCTGATGGTGGAGACCTGGATGTCGATGCCAGCTTGGAGGCCATCATCGAAGGCCGCGCTGG
>JAYVVY010000079.1:0-13969 GCA_043786575.1 Ilumatobacteraceae bacterium | reverse complement strand
AACCAATCTCAACCGGTTGCGCAGCTTCACGGCTTTACTCGCGCTGATGATCGCCGTGTCACGCGTTGCCGTTGGCGCCCACTATGTGTTCGATGTTCTGGCGGGGCTGGCGCTCGGCGCGCTGTGCGCAATGGCTGCTCGGTACATGGTGGTGTGGTTCACACCGCTGGCATCGTCGCTCATCGGTCGTTTCCTGCCGAAGCTGTCGCGCCGCATAGCCCCGTAGTGTGAGGAGTCTTGAACGGTGAACGCATCCTCATTGTGGAAGACGACGACGTCATCGCCACCAGTCTCGTGCGCGCCCTGACCGCCAGCGGATACGTCATCTCCCATGCGCCAACGGGGGCCGCTGCGCTCGCACACATCGACACCGCGCCGGTCGATCTGGTGCTGCTTGACCTCGGTCTTCCCGACATGGACGGCATCGATGTCTGCCGTCAGATCCGCGACCGTGACAGCCTGCTACCGGTCGTGTTGCTGACGGCTCGACAAGAGGAAATCGACATCGTGATCGGCCTCGATTCCGGCGCGGTCGACTACATCACCAAGCCGTTTCGACTGGCCGAACTCCAGGCGCGCCTGCGCGTGCAACTTCGGCGAACTGAAAACGACAACGCCATCAACGAGGAGCTGCACGTTGGCCAGCTCCTCATAAATGCCAAAGCCCGCAAGGCCTGGTGGCGCGGCCAGGAGCTCGACCTGCGGGCCAAGGAACTCGACCTTCTCATGCGGCTGGCGGAAGCGGCGGGAACGGTCGTTACCCGTGAGGCGTTGATGTCGGACGTGTGGGATGAGCACTGGTTCGGATCCACCAAGACGCTGGACGTGCACATCGCGTCGTTGCGCCGTCGGCTCGGGGGCGTCGGACCCGACGACACGCCGATCACCACCGTTCGGGGCATCGGCTACCGCTACGAGTCAGCATGAGGCGGCGCATCACGACGGCAATCGTTGGCGTGACTGCACTGGCGATAGCACTGTTCGGTTTCCCCCTCGCCTTCGTCATCCGCCAGCTCTATTTCAACGACGCCCAGGTGAAGCTGCAACGCGAGGCCACACTCGCTGCGCACGATGTCCCGTCGGATTTCGCAATCAATGGCGACGCCATCGATCTGCCCACCAACACCAAGGGCATCTCAATCGGGCTCTACACCCCGGACGGCAGAAAGCTCTCCGGGGACGGACCCGACCGCGGCGATCCGCCCGTGATAGACGCCGCCACCAACAAGATCGCTGAGCGTGAGAACAACGACCGATTCATTGCAGCCGTTCCGGTGGCGACCAATGAGCAGGTCGTGGCCGTTGTGCGCGCGACAACGCCGACGCATGCCGCCGAGCATCGGGCCCACCTCGCGTGGGTGCTGATGGCCGCGCTCGGTTCCCTCATCCTGGCGTTCGCTGCTGCGCTCGCCATCGTGCAGGCCAACCGCCTGACCCGTCCCCTTCGCCGCGTGCGCGACGGCGCTACCCGGCTCGGCCACGGCGATTTCGGCATCACCGTTCCCCACGCTGGCGTGGCCGAACTGGACGACCTAGCCGACGCATTGACCTCGACAGCGAAGCGGCTGGGCCAGGCGATGCAGCGCGAACAGTCATTGGCGACAGACGCGTCTCACCAACTGCGCACGCCGATGGCCGGGCTGCGTCTGGTGATCGAAACAGAACTCGCCGCACCGCGACCCGACCCGACGCTCGCGCTCAACGAGTGTCTCGCTGTGACCGATCGGCTGGAAACAACGGTGAACGATCTGCTCCGCCTGGTTCGCCAACCGGCCAGAAGCGAACGGCTCGACGTGCCCAGTCTTTTCGAGAAGTTGCTTGGGCACTGGCACGGCTCGCTGGCACTGGCCGGCCGACGCTTCGAATTGGATGCTCCACGCGGAAATCTGCCGACGATGTGGGCGTCGAACGCGGCGATCGAGCAGGCGCTCGACGTGCTGATCGACAACGCGCTTCGTCATGGCCGCGGCTCGGTTCGCATCGCTGCAGACCGAGTGGACGGTGGCATCGCGTTGGCGTGCACGGACGAGGGAACCCAGCCGACAGAACCCACACGTTGCCCCGACGGAGTGGGCATTGGGCTCGACCTGGCGACGACCCTGGTGGAGGCTGAGGGCGGGCGGCTCATCCGCCCACAGGTCGGCCAACCGAGCACGTTCGTGATCATGCTCGCAACGTCAGCCTCCGGCCGCGCCTGAAGGAAGGACGTCCGCTCTAGTTCCCGGGGACCTTGGACCCTCGTACGCACTGCAGCGCATTGGCACAGTGGTCGACTCGTCGTGACCTTAGAGTCCGAGCCGGGTGACCGCTTGTGAGTATTCAACGATCTCGATTCTTTGGCCGTTCACGATGTAGGCCGCGAAGTCTCGGATTGCCTTTCGGCTCGCCGTCGTGGATGTGCTAACGGCCATCTCGATACCACCCTTGTGGTGATCGGTCATCAGTTGGAAGAAGAGGCGGTCTGCGTCCGTGCCCTGGAGCTTTTCAAGTTCTTGGATACCAGACAGCGGTTGCATCCCGGGCATTTGGCTCACTGGCACACCCTCGGCCGGCATGACCATTCCGGCGTGTTCCATCGTGCCCATCCAGGTCATGGCAACGCCTTGTGGACGCCACCGAAGACAACGTCGATGACGTTCGGATCATCGAGTTTGAAGTTCGCTGCGTGGGAGAAGAAATAGAACGTCGTGTCTTCGGTCTCGGGTGTCTGCACCGAGCAGTGCTTGTATTGCATGGTCTCGGGCACGAAGTTTCCCTCCGGTGCGCCGGTTCCGGCCGGCGCCGACCCGGTGTACAGATGAAGAAACGAGGGGGCATGCCACTCGTAAATCTGCCAACGATCGGCCGCACCGGTGAACGTAACGATGCTGGCACGGTTGGCTTGGACCTGATCGTTGAGATACCAACGCGTGATCTTCAGGCCCCCTTCGATCGGTTCGACCGACGCCCGAGTGGTTGCGTTGCTTGGTGTCCCGATGGTGTTGGCATGCACGTACGACAGGTGTGAAAAGTCGAGCAGGTTGTCGATGATCAGCGTGTACGGCGCGTCGTAGTGCAGCGTTCCGGTTTTTCTTTCGCCAGCCCGGATCGGTGTGCCACCAGTACGACAGGATCTTCGACTCGTCAGCCACTGCCGGATCGCCCATCCAGATCCACACAAACTCGTCGCGTTCCACCACGAGATACATGCGAATCACAGCCTTCGGAGGAACTCTGTCCTGACCAGGCACCTCGACACAGGCGCCGGTCTGGTCGAACTTCATGCCGTGGTAGCCGCAGCGGACAGAGTCGTCCTCGCGGGAGCCAAGGTGGAGCGGTGCACCACGATGACAGCACCTGTTCTCCATCGCGACAAGCGAACCGGATGAGGTTCGATAGATCAGCACCGACTCGTTGAGGAGTGTGCGGTGGAACAAGCCGTCGTCGGGAATCTCGCTCACCCACGCCGCGACATACCAGCAGTTCCGAACGAACGTGGCTACCTTTGTTTCGATCACATCACCGAGACTATTGGTCGGTCCTGCTATTGGTGGTCGGTGTCGTAAATCGTTGGGAGGTCATCGAGCGTCGGCGATGGGAGTTCGACGCGGGAACGCGGCTTGATCGTGGCAAAGATGGTGCCTGCAGGCGCTGTGTGGGAGGCGATGATCTGAAGAGCGATCTGGCGCGCTGAGGGCGCGATGCCATCGATGCTATCGACGAACGCTGCAACCTCGGCCGGATTGACGAGCCGTTGACGCAACACGGCGCGACAGAACAACATGTCTTTGTCGCGCCCGACCGTGAGCTTGTTGGCGACGAGATCGGCCGGGTGCGCACACCACGCGACGGTGTCGGGTACGGCCCCCGAGGGGTCAGTCGCGACAAACGGGATCGTGCGCGCCAGCCAGCCGGGAGCGAACTTTGAGGTGGCGGGGCTGACGCCGTCGACGTAGATCCCGAACCGTTCATGAAAGGTCGAGTCTCGTCCGAGCATGACCTCAATGAGGTCGGCCTTGTGTTCGTCCGGGTCGTGCAGGGGAAGGATGTCTACCTACATCGACAGCCGGGCATCATCTGGGAGGAGCACTTCGTTGAACGACCCGAGAATGCTCTGACTACCGATCACCACGATTTGGTCGTCGTCAGGCAGGAGTCGACGCACCCAGTTGATCGAAAGTTCGAGTTCGCTACGACGCACAAGCGCCCCTCGCGCGGCTCGCCCGCACCCGTTTCATCGCTTGGAGTCGTTCGTCCTGGCTGAGCACCCCAGCGAATGGGCTTGTCTGCTTGAGGTGCAGCGACTCCGGATCATCCGCAAGCAGCAGGCTGACGATGGTGAGCAGCGGTTGCTCGATGATGTGCTCCCACTCCGAGATCCAACCTTGCTCGTGCACGGGGCGCTCCACTCGTGCACGGGAGAGATTTCGACGAGCAACGGCCAAAACCGCTTTGGGGTTGACAATGAGGTGCTCGGCAATCAATCGGTCAAGCTCAAGCTTGAACGCCTCATCCGACGTAGGAGTGCGGGTGCCGGCGACGGCAACACGGAGGTCCAGATCGAACCCGGCAGCCCGGGCGATCCGCCGGGCGACCGACAATGAAGGTTCCTTTGTCCCGTGCTCGTAGGCATGCAGTGTCGGCGCTGAGGTTCCCGACGCGGCCGCAAGAGCGCGCAGCGACAAGCCGGCCCGTCTGCGCACATCGGCAAGCAGTTCGCTCAACTCCACTGGACCATGTTATCAGATCAGAGAACACGGCAGCACGGACAAAGGCCCGCATCATTCGACGAGTTCACGGAGACTTTGGTGGCGCCACGCCGGTGACGCTGGTTGCTGCCGGGCCAACCGAGCCGCACGCCGTTCCGACCACTCGGCCTTGGTGATTCGTCGCCCATGCTCGACGCTGAAAACCGGCATCATCGTCAGTGCGTCCCGGCAATGTCTGATGCAGCGCTGCGCCACGGCGCCCTGCCTCGGGAGGATGGACACGTCCTTGTCGCGCCAAAAACATAGAGGCAGACGACGTAATCAAGAAGTGAGCGACTTGATTTCGTAGCGTGTCATCGCCGCAACGCCGTGCCGAAACTCCGCCTCACCAATCTGTGTGACAAAGCGCTCTACACGGTCTCGGACCCTCGGCTCAATCTCGGCCAGCAATGACATCCAGATTCTAGACGCTTGAACATCATGATCAGTTCAGCGCCTGCATGCCGATCGACCAGGTTGGGACCGCAAGATCAAACGAACCGAACCCCAATAGGGGTTCGGTTCGTCCTGGATGTCTCGCGACATCACACAGCAACAGCGCGCTGGGAGGTGTTGAGTCTCAGGACATAGGCAAGGGGTGTCGCGCGTCATCGGCAAGGCACCGAGGGTCGGGTCGGGCAGCGTTGGCGGGTGTCCAAAGCCCGTGTGATCATCACTGCTGTCATTCTCGAAGGCCGTTCCCAGGCGCAGGTCGCACGCGACTACAACGTCTCCCAAGCGTGGGTGTCGCGGCTGGTCGCCCGCTACCGAGCCGAGGGCGACGCCGCGTTCGAACCACGCTCGCGCCGGCCCGACACACACCCGCAAGCAACGCCATCGCGACGGTCGAGTTGATCCTCAAACTCCGCCGCGAACTTGTCGCCAAGGGACTCGACGCGGGCGCGGACACGATCCGCTGGCACCTCCAACACCACCACCGGATAGCGGTGTCGCGAGCCACGATCTACCGCACCATCCGCCGCGCCAACCTGGTCACACCTGCCCCGGCGAAGCGACCCAAGTCGTCCTACATCCGCTTCCAAGCCGAGCAACCCAACGAAACCTGGCAAGCCGACTTCACCCACTGGACCCTCGCCGATGGCAGCGACGCCGAGATCCTCACCTGGCTCGATGACCACGCCCGCTACGCCCTGTCCGTCACCTGCCACCAAACCCGTCACCGGCGCCATCGTGGTCACCACGTTCCAAGCCGCTACCAGCGCCTATGGGGTTCCGTTCTCCACACTGACGGACAACGGCTTGGTCTTCACCACCCGTTTCGCCCCCACCGCTCACTCCCGAGCCGGGCCACCCCCGCGGTCGCCTACCAGACACGACCCAAAGCCGTCCCCGACGGAACCAGCCCCGACAGCGAGTTCCGGGTCCGACACGACCGCGTCAGCTCCGGCAGCGTCACCCTGCGCGTCGACGGCAACCTCCACCACATCGGCCTCGGACATCCCCTCAACGGAACCCCCATCATCATGCTCATCCACGGATACAACATCCGCGTCATCCACGCCGCCACCGGCGAAGTCCTCCGCCGCCTCACCATCAACCCCGAACGCCGCTACCACGGCACCGGCAAACCAGTCGGCGGCCCATCACGCCCCTACGGACCCCACAAAAACAAGAAATCCGAACCCTGATGAGGGTTCGGACCTTGCCGATGTCTCGCGACATCACACTGTGCCTCCGGAGAGAATCGAACTCCCAACAAACGGGGTAGAAACCCGCTGCTCTATCCGTTGAGCTACGGAGGCGCGACGGTTAGCTTACGACGCGAGAAGTGCTCGGCGTAGGAGATCCATCGCGCTGATCACGCTCATCTGGCGCATCTGGTCGCGAGCGCCGGGTATTCGAAGCGTTCTGGTGTGCACGTCGGCGCCGAGAGCGATGCCGACGCACAGCGTGCCCACCGGCATGCCATCTTGCTCGTCGGGGCCGGCCACACCTGTGAGGGCGAGCGCAACATGGCTGTTCAACACACGCTGTGCGCCCACTGCCATCGCTGCAGCCGCAGCTTCGCTGACGACTGGGCCGCGAGGCACACCCAGCACGTCGAACTTGACGTCGCTGGCGTAGCTGACAATGCCGCCACGGAACACGTCGCTGGCGCCAGGCACGTTGGTGATCCGTCCGGCAACGAGACCCCCGGTGACCGACTCCGCGAGGCCCAGCGACCAGCCGCGCTCGCGCAGCAGCTGCAACACCACCGACTCCATCGTCTCCTCGTCCGCGCCGAAAACAACATCGTCGACCAGCGCACGCGTCTCGGCCTCCCAGGTGCCAAGCAACAGCAACGCTTCGGCCTCCGTTGCGGCCTTTGCGGTGAGGCGAATCTTGATGCCCTCCCAGCCGCTGGCATTGAATGCCAACGTCGGGTTGCCCACCTCATCGAGACGAGCGATCAGCGGGTCGAGGCGCTCGTTGAGGCCGCTTTCGCTCTCACCCCACGTGCGCAACGTGCGGCTGAGAATGACGGCAGCGTCTTCGCCCCCACGCGCCAAGAGGTCGGGCAGCACCGCCCGCTGCACCATGTCTTTCATCTCGTGCGGAACGCCAGGCACCGCGTAGATGACCTTCTGCACGCCGTCGATCAGCACAGGGCAGACGAGGCCGGGCGCAGTGCCACGAGTCTGCGCAATGATCGCTGCACCAGCGGGCACCAGGGCCTGACGCAGGTTGTTCTCCGCCATGCGACGGCCGCGCGATTCGAACATCTCGCGAATCACGGCGGCGACCTGCTCGTTGGGGACCAACTCCACGCCCCCCATCACCGCCGCGATCGCCTCGCGCGTCACGTCGTCGTGCGTCGGGCCCAGCCCGCCGCACACGATGACCGCGTCGGCGGAGGCGAGCACGCTGCGCAACACACTCTCCATTCGGCCCAGGTTGTCGCCGACCTTGACCTGCAGCAGCGAGTCGACGCCCACCGCGGCTAACTGCTCGCCAATCCACTGGCTGTTGGTGTCGGTGATCTGACCGAGCAGCAGCTCGGTACCGATGGCGACTACGTCACAACGCATGGCAGCTCACAGAGACAGATCGGCGCCGGTCTCATTGACCGGCAGGGGCTGGGACTTCATCGCTCGGTACACGTACTGGCTGCCACTAATGAGCGCCAATGCAACCGACGTCCACAGCAGACCATTCCATAACCACTTCGCATCCAGCGCTGTCGGCGGCATGATCGCGAATCCAACTGCCAACTGCTGCACGAACGTCTTCCACTTGGCAATCTTGCTCGCCGGCACACTGACACCCCTCGCCCCGACGAACGTGCGGTAGAGGCTGATGGCCAGCTCGCGCATCACGGTGATGACCACCGGCACAATCCAGAACGTGTCGTTGGCGACCAGAATTGCCATCGCTCCCAGCACGAGGATTTTGTCGGCCAGCGGGTCGAGGAAGGCACCGAGGTTGGTGGCCCCGTGGCGACGTGCCAGGTACCCGTCGACGCCGTCGCTAGAACACAGCAGGAACCACAGCGAAAACGCCGCCCACGAGCCGCCCGGGCTGTCCGGGATGAGCACCAACATCAGCGGCGCAATCAGCACCCGCGCAACCGTGACCAGGTTTGCCCAGGTCTTGACGGCGGATGGATCGACAGGCATCAGACCGAGTCTGCCACGAGATCCGGACCCATCGCATCGACGATACGAACGTCATGGAACTGACCGACTGCCAGGTGATCCGGCACCTCGATGACGCCGTCGATCTCGGGGGCCTCACGCGTGCTGCGAGCCTCACCCTGTGAATCCACCAGCACCCGAACCGTCTCACCGATCAGGTCGTCGCGACGGCGAGCGGTGATGTCGTCTTGCATCTCGCGCAGCTCGGCGAGCCGCTCGTGCATCAGCGCCTTGTCGACGGCGCCGTCGAGGTTCATTGCGTAGGTGCCCTCCTCAGGGCTGTACACGAAGAAACCGCACCAATCGAGCTGTGCTTGCTCGACGAATGACAAGAGCTGGTCATGGTCTTCTTCTGTCTCGCCCGGGTAGCCAACGATGAAGTTGCTGCGGAAGGCCGCCTGCGGCTCGCGCTCACGGATGTCGGTGATGCGCTGCAGGAAACGGGTGCCGTCTCCCCATCGGCGCATACGGCGCAGCAGGGGCTTGCTGACGTGCTGCAGCGACAGGTCGAAGTACGGCACACCGGTGTCGCAAATCGCGTCGATGAGATCGTCGCTGAGGTCGCTGGGGTACAGATACAACAGGCGAGTCCAGGCTGCCTTCGCGCTCACGGCACGCACCAGCGGGACGATGGAACCGGCGCCTAGTTCGTCGGGGCGATCCTTGCCGTAACTGGCCAGGTCCTGCGCAACCAGCACGATCTCTTGCGCTTCCAGTTGCTCGACCTCGGTCAGGATGGACGAGATGTCGCGGCTGCGCTGCGGACCACGGAACGAGGGGATGGCGCAGAACCCGCAGCTGCGGTCGCAACCCTCGGCGATCTTCACGTACGCCCACGGGCTGGATGACTTGGGCCGCGGCAGGTTCAACAGATCGAGCATCGGGATTGGTGCCGACGACACCGCAATGCTCTTCTTCGACGAGACCTTCTTCATGATGTTGACGGGCACGCCGAAGCCGGCAACCTGGTCGACCTCGGGCAACGCCTCGGCCAACTCGCTGCCGTAACGCTCGGCCATGCAACCAGTGACCACCAGCCGACCGCCGTCCTTACGTTGCTCTTCCAACGCCAAGATCGTGTCGATGCTCTCCTTGCGCGCCTCGTCAATGAACGCACAGGTATTGACGACAACGAGATCGGCCTTTGACGGGTCGTCAGTGGCGGTCATCCCGTCGGCCAGCAAGGTGCCGATCAGCTTGTCGCTGTCGACCTGGTTCTTGGGGCAGCCCAATGTCTCGACGTAGAAGCGCTGGGCCATGAACGACAGGCTAGAGGTAGTTCAGCCGCAGACCATTCGACGGCCACCGCATGTGCAGCAGCCGACCGGTTCCGCTACATGTGATGTACGCATCGCGATACTCGCCGCTGCCGTCGTTGTCACCGAAACAGATATTGGTGGTCAGCAGATCGTCGGTGGCGATGTGCGTGGTACTGCCGTCGGCGGGCGAGATGACGGTGATGCCACCGTTGATCAGCGTGGCCACACACACATTGCCGTCGCCATCCACCGCCAGCGAATCCAGTAACTGAAAGCCGGGAAGGCCAGCCAGGCAGGTGGATGTGTCCATCGGAATGGCGGGGGCCAGCACACCTGGCGAGGCGATGGTGCGGCGGATCACGCGGCCGTTGTGAGTCTCGGCCCAGTACACCGTGTTGCCATCGGGCGAGAGGCCAATGCCGTTCGGCTCCTCCACCGGGAACACCTGCTCGCTGATGAAACTGCCATCGGCCTTGGCGTAGTAGATGCCAGTGAGGTCACTGGTGCGCGGCCGGTGGTCGCGGATGCCGTGGTCGGTGGACCAGAAGCCGCCGTGCGCATCGAACACGAGGTCGTTGGGCGCCCGCAGCGGGTGCCCATCGCACTCCGTGTAAAGATCAGTGACTTCGCCCGTGGCCAGGTCCACCCGCTGTATGCGGCCGCCGATGTAACGCTCTGGCTCGAAGGCGCCCGGCAGGAGCAAACCGCCGAAGTCCACGGGGCTGAAGCAACCACCGTTGTTGCACAGGTACAGCGCACCGTCGGGACCAATGGCCGCGCCATTGGGGCCGCCGACAATCTCCGCCACCGTCTGCTTGGTGCCATCGGGGTGGACGCGGGTGACGCGCGGCCCGAACATCTCCACGAGGATCACGCTGCCGTCGGGCATCGCAATCGGCCCTTCCGGGAAGCGCAGGCCAGATGTGATCTCGGTGAATTCGCTCATCGCGGCAGTGTGCCAGACGCAGCCAACGCGACATGACCCGGACGACGGGGCCCCAACGGCTAGCGGTTGCGCTGGGCTTCTTGCAACAGTTCGAACTCTTCGACCGTCATCATCACCGACCGCGCCTTGGAGCCTTCGCTGGGGCCAACCACACCGCGCTGCTCGAGCAGGTCCATGATGCGGCCGGCGCGAGCGAACCCGACCTTCAGTTTGCGCTGCAGCATGGAGGTGCTGCCCAGCTGGCTGCGCACCACCAACTCCATTGCCTGGCGCATCAGCACTTCGTCTTCATCGTCGTCGGCGCCATTTCCGCCGAAGTCGCCGCCGCCCATCTGGCCCTGGCTCTCATCGCCTTCGACACCCGGGGTGTAGACCACGTCAGGCGCCTGCCGCCGCCAGTGGGCCACCACCTTGCGAACTTCTTCCTCGCTGACGAAGCAACCCTGGATGCGCTGGCTGACGTTGCTGTTGCCAGGCAGCAGCAACATGTCGCCCTTACCGACCAGCTTCTCTGCGCCGGGCTGGTCGAGGATGACTCGGCTGTCGGTGAGGCTGTTGACGGCGTATGCCATACGGGCCGGAATGTTGGCCTTGATGACGCCGGTGATGACGTTGACCGACGGACGCTGGGTGGCAACGATGAGGTGGATACCGACCGCACGGGCCTTCTGAGCGATGCGGGTGATGCTCTCCTCTACATCGCGGGCAGCGACCATCATCAGGTCGTTGAGCTCGTCGACCACGACCACGATGTAGGGCATGCGCTCGTAGGAAGTGGGACTGTCCGGGTCGCGATGCAGATCGGCGGCCAGCTCGCCACGGTCGTACGCAGCGTTGTAACCGGTGATGTCGCGGAAGCCGACCTCGGAGAGCACGTCGTAGCGACGGTCCATTTCCTTGCATGCCCAGCTGAGCGCGTTGGCGGCCTTCTTCGGATTGGTGACCGGCTGGGTGAGCAGGTGCGGCAACCGGTTGTACTGGCCCATCTCGACCTGCTTGGGGTCGATGAGGATGAGGCGCACCTGCTCGGGCGTGGTGCGCATGAGCAGCGAGGTGAGGATGCTGTTGATGCCGCTGGACTTTCCGGCGCCGGTGGTGCCAGCGATGAGCATGTGCGGCGTGGTGGAAAGGTTGAGGAACACGGCGCGCCCGGCGATGTCTTTGCCAATGGCCACGTCAAGCGGGTGGCTGGCGGTCTTGGCTTCCGGGGCGGTCATGATGTCGCCGAGGCTGACCAGCTGACGAGTGTGGTTTGGTACTTCCACACCAATGGCAGAACGGCCAGGGATGGGAGCCAGGATGCGCACGTCGGTGGCTGCCATCGCGTAGGCAATGTCGCGGTTGAGGCTGGTGATGCGAGCGACCTTCACACCAGCGCCAAGCTCGAGCTCGAAGCGCGTCACCGTGGGGCCAACTGTCTGACCAACCAGCTTGGTTTCCACGCCATGCGAGGCCAACGACTCCACCAGCGTGCGACCGCGGGCTTCGACCTCGGCCTTGTTGATGGTCTGCGCGGCACTGCGTGGCAGATAGCTGAGCGGCGGCAGTGACCACTGGCCGGCTTGCGCGCCGGGGCCGAGGTCGAGCACTTCCTGCTCGCCCGGGTCGGCTGACAGCTCAGGAACACCGCGGGGTGAGCGCGTCCGCTTCGGCTTCGCCGGGTCCTCGCTCCACTCGTCGTCGTCGGCGAAGTTGTACAGCTGCGGTGCGGGCAGCTGGCCAGTCGATTCCCCAGCAACCTCACGATCGCTCTTCAGCGTGGCCATGTCGCCGAACACCTGCTTGACCTTGCGCCCGATCGGCGCCGCGACCGCTGCAACGCCATGCGCGGTTTGGCTTGAAACCGTTCGTAACGAGCTGCCGGTGAGCAGCAACACAGCGCCGATGAATACGGCGGAGAGGACCACGATGGCACCCGCATCACCGGCCAGGCTGCGCAGTGGCTCGCCAACGAGTGCGCCCAGCCAGCCGCCGGCGCGCCCAAGGGTGTCGAAATCGCTCATGATCTTCTCTGGCCCGCGCACTACGTGCAACAGACCAAGCACCGAGAGCGACGCCAACCCCCAACCGATAGCTAGCCGAAAGCGGTTGCCACTGCGGCCCTTACGGACCAGCGCCAAGCCGACACCGACGAGCGCGATCGGCACGATGAACCTTCCGAGCCCGGTGAACCAGCCGACCAGGGTCTCGATGCCGCGACCTAGCGGACCAGCCAGGTTGAAATAGATTCCGAGACCCAGCAGGGCGCCAACCACGATGAACCCGATGCCGATGAACTCGTCCTCGCGGCCCGAGACCGCCTCGCGCATCTCCGCTGACGCCTGGTCCCGGCGGGATGTGGCCCGAGGTGCCGCCTTCGTGCCCGACTTCGAGCTGGAACCAGTGCCCGAGCGCGTCGCGCCGCCCCGTGCTGGCACGGACGATTTCGAGCGCTGGTTCGACTGACCCCTTGTACCCATTGCTCTCACGGTACCAAGGGGGCGCGCGCCAGTACGCGCATCAGGTGACGGGGTCGACAGACTTGACGCTGCCGTCCGCACCCAACACCACGTCCAGGCCACCGCCCTTGTCTGACGTGGCGAGCACTCCGTAGAGGACATTGCCCTCCCCGTCGCCGTGAACGTAGAAGCTCTCGATCGTGATGCCTGGCAGCTCAGTGAGCACCTGGGAGAGGACGACATCAGGGTCGAAATCCACCGACGACGCGGTAAAGGTGCCCCCGCCTGCCGCCTGGCCCTCGGTCGAGGTGAGCGTGTCGCCCAGGTAGAGCCACGGTTGGGCGACGGCCCCGTTGTTGAGCGCCACGAAGAGGTTCACCAGCCGCGCAGTCGCATTGATCTCGAAGTACTCCTGCGGCCCACCCAGCTGTGCCTCCAGCGCCGCCACGGCCGGACCGATCTGGTCCAGCAGCGGAAGGTTGTCGACAGCCGGTGACGCCACTGCGATGGTGGCAACGGTAACCGTGTCGGGCACCGACGCAGAGTCGTCAGAACACGCCCCAAGCACCACCAGTACTGCAATCACTGCCGTTCCACGCAACCACATACGAGACGCTTCCTAGGTCTCCATCACGACGGGGACGATCATCGGGCGGCGCTTGGTGCGCTCGTTCACGAACTTGCCGGCTGCCCGGCGAACGTCGCGCTCCAACGACTCCACATCGCGTACGCCATTGGCCAGCGATTGCTCCACCACCGCGGCCACGCGGTCACAGGCCTCGTCCAGCAAGTCTTCCGCCTCGGGGGCATACACCCAGCCGCGAGTGATGATCTCGGGTCCGGTGAGCACCTTGCCGGTGCCGATGTCGACCGTCACGATGACCACGACGACACCTTCCTCGGCCAGCACCTTGCGGTCGCGCAGTACACCCTGCCCGACGTCGCCGACGATGCCGTCGACGTA
>JAYVVY010000078.1:0-6030 GCA_043786575.1 Ilumatobacteraceae bacterium | reverse complement strand
ATTGATCGTCACTGCGATTGCTCTGGTCGTAGTCGTGAGCGCCCAGACCTTTGGTCTGGCTGTGCTCGCCTTGTTCGACGATATGACAAGCGCGTTCTGAGGAGCCACACGTGAAACGCACAACTGTGAACGACGCGGGGGGCATGAAAGTCACTCGTGACGGCGGAGCAGTGATGGTTGAGCTGGCGTTCATTCTGCCGATCCTGGTGATGTTGCTGGTTGGCATCATCGAGTTTGGCCGTGCGTATAGCGCACAGGTTTCAATTCAGGGGGCCGCTCGCGAAGGAGCCCGTTCATTGGCGCTGAAGGAGTCTTCGGGCTCGGTGGATGCGGCTGTGCAAGGCGCAGCCGGGTCTGCGCAAGTCACGTCTGTGACGAAGGTTGCCTGTCCCGCTGTGGTGTCAGGAACGACGACGTCATATGCATCAGTAACGGTGAACGCAACGTTTACCTTTTCGATTCCATTTGTCAGTCTGGGAACCAAGAACATGTCGGCGACTGCGAGGATGCGATGCGGACTGTGACGCCGAGAAGCACGAGCAGCGACGAGGGCGCCGTGCTCATCATGGTGGCCTTGATGATGACAATGTTGCTCGGCGTGGGTGCGCTCGTCATTGATCTAGGTGCGCTCTATGTCGAGAAGCGAGAGTTGCAGAATGGTGCCGACGCGGCAGCCCTTGCCATTGCGCAGGGTTGTGCGGCGGGCAGTTGTGGGTCGCCAGCTTCGCTCGCGCAGCAGTATGTCAACCTCAACGCGCGCGATGGCGTGTCTGCCGTGGGCGAAGTGTGCGGCGTACCGGCACCGTTGACCCTGTGCAGCTCAGCGGCCCCCGCTGGTGCTGCGGGCGCTACCGGATGGGTGAAAGTCGCTGATCTCACGCAGGCGAGTGGCGGCGGCAACCAGGTGCAGTTCGTGCTTGCACCAATCATGAATGCGCTGACCGGCGCAACAGTACGTGCGTCGGCCACAGCCGCGTGGGGCCCGTTGGGTTCAGCCACGGTTACCCCGCTGATCTTTTCAGTGTGTGAATACCTTGAAATGGGCGGCACTGTCAGTCCTCCGACATTTCCAACCGGGACCAACTACATCTACTTTCACGGCATCGGCGGCTCGAATGAGCCAGGGGTGGGGTCGTGCACCGGTTCACCGTCTGGGCAAGACCTTCCTGGTGGGTTCGGCTATCTGGCAAATACCAACTGTCTGGCAACGATCTCCGCTGGTGGATGGGTGGGTATCGAGCCCGGCAACTCACTGCCGAAGGGTTGCGATCCGGCCGCGTGGTTGAACCAGGAGATATTGATCGCTGTCTACGACCAGGAACGCGGCACCGGCAACAACGGCGAGTATCACGTGGCCGGCTTCGTTGGACTGCAGGTACTGGGCTACAAACTCGGCAACCAGAAGTCGCCCGGTTTTGGCCGCTGTCCGGAGGGTACGGGTAACTCAGCAGACTGCATCTACGGCGAATTCACCAGGTTCACCACGGATGGCACGAGTTTCGGCGGCTCGAACTTCGGTTCGGTAGCAGTCAAAATGGTTGGCTGAGCTTCAGCACGCAAGCAGAGTTGTACATCAATCGAAAGTCGGACGGGAGACTGGATCATGAGGCGACGGATAATTGGAATTGTGCTGGCTGTTCTGCTGGCTTTTGTCGGCACGCTGGCGCTCGTTCGCTACGTGAAGTCGGCAAAGGACGATGCGATTCGGCCTGAGGAACAGGTCAAGGTGCTGATCGTGCAGAACGACGTGCGTCAGGGCGCTCCGGTGAGTGAGGTGCTCGACAACGTAAAGGTCGTCGAGGTGCCCCGTCGCCTCGTGGCGCCCGGGGCACTGACGGACCTCGTCAGTCTTGACTCCTCGCTCGTGACGGCCGTTGAGTTCCTAGAGGGCGACCAGATTCTGGCAAGCCGCTTCATAGACCCACGAACGTTGGTGAATGTGGAGGTGCCCAAGGGGCTTCAAGAGATCACCTTTGCGTTCACACCTGAGCGGGCGATTGGCGCAGATCTGCAGGCCGGCGACTCGGTGGGTGTATTGTTTTCCTTCGAGCCGTTCGATCTGAACACGTCGGGAACTCCTTCGCAGCCCACCGAAACCACGGTCGCCGGCGACCCCACGCAGACCACTGTTGCCCCGACCCGCACCCCAAATACCACTCATTTCGTCCTCCATAAGATCCTTGTCACCGGTGTGAAGTTCTCCAAGCAGGACAGTGTGCGGGCGAGTGAGATTCAGAGCTCGAACGAGGATCAGAGCACTGACACCACCGTCGCCGCAGTTGTCGCTGAGGCCCCAGCGGATCAACTATTGGTGACGATGGCGGTGTCGGCCGCCGAAGCCGAACAGTTGGTGTTCGCGGCGGAGTTCGGTTCGATCTGGTTGACGCTGGAGGGGCCGGATGCGTCCGAGGAAGGAACTCGAATCCTCACGCTTGCCCAGGTCATGGTGCCGGTGCCTCGATGACGCAGCTCAACGCCCGTGCTGTCGGTCTTGTCACTTCAGATTCGACCGTTCACCTGCCGGAACCCGGTTCGGTTCCGTACTTCGTCGAGCGTCACCCTTGGCGCGACGATGACGGTGCGCTCGATCCGCAGGCAATTGTGGACCTTGTCTCGATGTCGGAACCGCTCGCGCTGTGCGTTGCTGAAGACGTGCCTGAAGGGCTGGCGCTCGACATCTGTCGACGGCTGGACTCTCTGCTGCCTGAGGTTGGCATCATTCTGCTGCGGCAGCCCGACGGTGACCTCTGGCGCGAAGCGGCCCGAGCTGGTGTCCGCGAAATCATCGCCCCCTCCTCACCCAGCTCCGACGTTCTCGCCGCCCTTGAAGTCGCGCTGGAGCGCGGCGACCGCATTCGCCAGTCCGCCCCACTTCCGCCAGATCCGACATCACCTAAAGGCAAGGTCATTGTCGTGCTGTCGCCCAAGGGGGGTAGTGGCAAGACGATGCTCGCCTCCAACCTGGCGGTCGCTCTCGCTGCGACCAACACCGGTGAGGCCGCGTTGGTTGACCTTGACTGTGTGTTCGGGGATGTAGCCAGCGTGCTGGGCTTGGTGCCAGAGCACAACGTTGCGCAGCTCGCATCGCTGCCGTCCTTCGACAGCACGACCCTGAAGGTCTTTCTGACTCGACATGAGCAATCCGGACTGCACATTCTCGCCGGCTCAGGTTCGCCCGAGGAAGGTGAGCTGGTCACCGAGAAGCTGTCGGCACAGGTGCTGGAGATGCTGGCGCGAGATTTCGCGTACGTCATCGTCGACACGGCGGCTGGCCTCGACGAGCGAGCACTTGCCGCTATCGATCAGGCGACCGACATTGTGTTGCTGGCCAGCCTGGATGTCACCAGCATTCGAAATCTTGCCAAGGAGATCAATACCTTGGATCGGCTTGATGTCCGTGCCCCGAATCGGCACTTTGTTCTCAACCGCGCGGATGCGCGAGTAGGTCTCGAAATCTCCGACGTTGAAGCGGCGATCGGAATGAAGGTCGACACGGCATTGCCCAGTTCGCGACTGGTGCCACTGTCCATGAATCAAGGCACGTTGGTGGTGCTTCAAGAGCCCGACTCACCGGTCGCTCAACAAATCCTTTTGCTCGCACGAAACTTTGCTCCCAGCTCCGCAGCAGCAGCGCATTCCAGCAACGAGCCGAAGGGCCGTTTCTCATTGAGGAGGTCCAAGTGAAGTTGTCGGATCGATTGAAGGCCGCTGAGGTTGCGGGCCCACGTCCGTTGACAGTATTTTCCGCGGCGAAGGTGAGCCCGATTACCACCGACGCGGTCAGCACGCTGAAGGCGAAGGTGCACGAAGCGCTCTTTGCTCGCCTCGGCGCCAGACTGTTTGACTCGACGCTGGGCGTCGAACAGCTCAACGCGTACGTCGCGCAGGAGATCAGCGACCTGATGGCCGAAGTCACGGTTCCGTTGTCGGTGGCGGAACGACAGGCGCTCGCGTCGGACATCATGAACGACGTCGTCGGCCTCGGCCCCATTGAACAGTTCCTGGCGGACCGCACTGTGAACGAAATCATGGTGAACTCACTCGACCCAATCTTCGTGGAGCGCCTTGGCGTCATTGAACCGACGACTGCGCGGTTCATGTCGGACGAGCACCTTCGGCGGGTGATCGAGAAGATCGTCGGCGACGTGGGCAGAAGAATTGATGAGTCTTCGCCGATGGTTGATGCACGGCTCCCTGACGGGTCGCGCGTCAACGCCGTGATTCCTCCGCTAGCAGTGGATGGACCCGCGTTGACGATTAGAAAGTTCGCAGCGGATCCGTTCCAGATCGAAGACTTGATCGGGTTCGGAACGGTCACCGAGGACCTCGCTGAACTGCTTCGCGTCGTTGTTGAAGTGGGTCTCAACCTGCTGGTGTCCGGAGGTACTGGCACGGGGAAGACGACATTGCTCAACGTGCTGTCCGGGTTCATTCCGAACAACGAGCGCATCGTCACGATCGAGGACGCCGTCGAACTGCAACTCCACCAGCAGCACGTCGTCCGCTTGGAAAGCCGCCCACCAAACATCGAGGGCCGCGGTGAGGTCACGGTGCGCGATCTCGTGCGTAACTCATTGCGTATGCGCCCCGATCGGATCATCGTCGGCGAGGTTCGCGGTGCTGAGGCGCTTGACATGTTGCAAGCGATGAACACCGGCCACGAGGGCTCCATCTCGACCGTGCACTGCAATAGCCCTCGCGATGCGCTGTCGCGGTTGGAAACGATGGTGTTGATGAGCGGTATTGACTTGCCCAGCCGCGCAATCCGCGAACAGGTCAGCTCCGCTCTGGACGTCATCGTGCACATTCAGCGCGGGCGCGATGGAGTTCGGCGGGTCTCCCACGTCACGGAAGTGATCGGCATGGAAGGTGACACGATCACCACCAGCGATATCTATGCCTTTGATCACTCCGCCGGACGTGACGCGGAAGGGCGAACCCTTGGCCACATCCGGCCGACAGGAGTGCGCCCGATTTTCACTGACCGGCTGTTGGAGGCTGGTGCGACGCTCCCGGCCGAGCTGTATCGCGACGTTGGCGACACATATTCGGGGTGGAGCCGGTGACCCGCGACCGTGCCGTTCGGCGCGGCGTTGCGTTGTCGGTCGCGCTCCTCATTTCGTTGTGCGGTGCATCGTCGAGTGTCAGCGCCGAGGGTGAGGGCCTGGGGATCTCGATCGTAGATGTGAGCGCCGCGCCAGAGGTCACCGTTGAGTTCAGTGCGTCCTTCGGTCTGACTTCGGGGTCGCTCTCCATCGACCAGACGGAGGTGCTCGAAAATGGGGTACCGATCGCAGCCACACTCGAAGAGGTGCCAACCAGCGGCCTGGAGGTCGTGCTGTTGATTGATACGTCCGGTTCGATGAAGGAGGGCAATGCAATCGCCGCTGCGAAGAGCGCGGCGACGGCATTTCTCTCGTCGTTGCCTCCGGAGGTGCCCGTTGGTGTCGTCGCGTTCGCCGACGCGCCCTCGTTGGTCAGCCCGTTGACGACAGACCGCACGCTGTTGGCAGCGACGATCGCCGGATTGTCTGCTGACGGCGAAACTGCCCTCTACGACGCGATTCAATTTGCTCAGACGCTGTTCTCCGGTACCACCGACGACCGACAGTTCGTGCTGCTCAGTGACGGCGGCGACACAGTCAGCGGCTCGACGTTGGAGGAGGCTGTCGTTGTGGCCGGTCAAATCCGGACCAATGCCATCGAGTTGGTCAGCTCCGAGGCGAATCACACGTCGCTGGAAGAACTCAGTGGGGCGGCGCAGGGCTCGCTCAGTCTGGCCAGCGACCCTACCGCGCTCGATGGCCTCTATCGAGACGTCGCCGATTCGTTGACCAGCCGATATCGCTTGCATTTCACCTCGGCTGCCTCGGGCGACGTCACTTACACAGTGCGGGTCACGACCTCCGAAGGCGTCGCGGAAGCCACAGCCAGCGCTGTTCTGCCAACAATTGTCACAACGATTGCTCCCACGACGACACTGCCGCCCGCGGCGAGCACAACGGTTGCTGAGTCGGTCGTGCCGCCCAC
>JAYVVY010000077.1:0-10105 GCA_043786575.1 Ilumatobacteraceae bacterium | reverse complement strand
CCCGTCCCAAGCCAGCCTTCAGGGGTACGAGGTGGATATCACCGGTGGCCAACACCTCCGGCACGCGCGCCTTTGGTTGGTAGCCGCTGAACCGCACGTTGGTGAGGTCGGCGGCGCGTTCCTCCAGCACGCTTCGGGCGGCGCCGTCGCCGTTGATGACGAACGTCGCCTGCGGAAACTCGCGAGCCGAGTCGACGACCATTTCCAGTGATTGCGAGAAGCCAACATTGCCGGCGTACAGCACGACTGGTTCCTCACCAATTCCCAACTCTCGGCGAAACGGAGTCATCCGGTCAGCGGGTTGGATGAAGTTGGTGTCGACGAAGTTGGGGATCACGTGCACACGATCGCGACAGCCAGCTTTCATTTTGGCGGTCACGTTGTCGCGCAGGTCGTCGCTCAGCACGGTGATTGCCGCCGCGCGGTGGTAGCTGACCCGCTCCAGCCAGCGCGCGACTGCGATGACGCGTCGATTGGTGATAGCGCCGGTCTCGATGGCTGCATCAGGGAACACGTCTTGGATATTGAACACCAGCGGACCGCGACGAACCAGGTGAGTGCCCCAACCAGTGAGGCCCATTGTCAGCGGCGGTGACATCGCAATGACCGCGTCGACTCGCCCGCCGCGCAGCGAAGCCAACCCGGCGAGGGCGCTGAACCCGGCGAAACCAACTGCGCGGCGCAACAGATTCCTTTTATCGTCGCCGGGGAACGGATTCACCCGCGTGATCGAACCCCATTCGGTCCGTTCACGGCGGACCGATTTGCCATCCCATCCGGCCTCGATGCGATGTTCGCGATACCAGGGCAAAGCCGTGACGACGTGCAGTTCGTGGCCCAGCGCAGCCAGCTCGGTGACGATCCGAGTGATCACGTCGCCAGTGGGGGCGGTGTCGGGCCCAAAGTGCGGGCAGAGCACGGCGATCTTCAGCGACCGGTCGTTCATGATGTCGTCGTTCATGAGTGCAGCGCCTTCGCGTAGACGGCTGCCAGCGCAGCACCGCTCGCCGCCGACGTGAAGTCTTGCGCACGCAGGTGGCCAGCGCTGACCAGTTCCACCCGGCGAGCGCGCACCTCATCGAGCGCGTCGGCCCACGCGTCGCTCACCAGCGGCCGCACGAGGCCGGCATCGCCGACAATCTGCGGCATACAGGTGGCGTCGCCGCAAATCACCGGCGCGCCCAACGCCATCGCTTCAATCAGCGGCGCACCAAAACCCTCGTACTGGCTGGGAAACACCATTGCGTCGGCCATTGCCAAGAGCCCGTTGCGGTCGGCCGCTGGCACACGTCCAACTCGCCGAACCCTCGAATCCACGGCTGCCGCGACCTCGGGTTCGGCCAATCCGTCGCCACCTGTCAGCACCAGTCTCAAATCGGGGTCCGTCCAGTGATCGCGCATCATCTGCAGGAGAAATCGGTGGTTCTTGTGTGGATGTGTGACCGCGGGATACACGATGATCGGGCCCCCGCCCAACCCGTATCTTGCGCGCAACTCTGGTTCCGAAGTCAGCTCGCTCGCAAGCCCGGGCTCAAGGCCATGTGGCACCACCGCAATGCGGTCCTCGTGAACACCGTAGGCGCGCACGACCGAGTCGCGCACGTACTCGCTGGGCACAGCAACCATCGCCGCTCGGCGCGCGGACGGCGCAACGACGGCTGACAGGTACGCCCGCTTGCGGCGTGAGAAGTACTGCGGGTACGTGCGGAACTGGAGATCGTGAATGGTGAGCACGTACGGTCGCCGCGCGCCGAGGGGGGCGGTTCCTCCACCGTGGTGCACCAACGCTGCATTGGCGCTGTGTTGCCGCAGCCATGTGGCCTCGCCGGCAATGCGACGGAGCCGATTCGTGCTCTCGAAATCAGGCTCCACCAGCGTGGCGGCCGTTACCAGCGATGGGTGAGCAAGACCGAGGCCCCGCGCGCCGGCCACCGTTGGCCGCCATCGTGGCGCCGGCAGTTCGGCCAGTCCGAGCAGCTGGCGCACGAGGTATTCCTCCGAGCCGCCCACGCGACCCGGCACACACCACAGCATGTTCACCAGCACGCTGGGCAGGCTCAACCGGCCAGCTCCCGGTACGCAGCGGCCGTAAGGGTTGCCGTCGTGGCCCAGCTTCGTCGCTGGGCACGCGCAAGCCCCTTCGCCGACAACTCCGAACGGCGACGGGTTGCCTCGTCGATGCCGCGGGCGATGTCCTGCGCGCTCTTCGGGTCGATCAGTACAGCGGCGTTGCCAGCGGTCTCCTCTGTCGCTGTTCCTTTACTCGTCACCACCGGTGTGCCCTGGGCCATGGCCTCCAGCACCGGCAAGCCGTACCCCTCACGCTCACTGGGGTAGCAAAACACACGCGCCCCTCCGTACAGCGCAGACAGGTCCTCGCCGGGCACGAATCCGAGGAAACGAACGTGCTCGTTCTCCATTACTGCACTTTCCCCCCAGCCATCGGCCCCGGCAACGACCAGTAACGGAGGCTCGGGAAGGTGCGCGAGCGCTGCCACCAAACCCTTCAGGTTCTTGCGTGGTTCTCGCGTGCCGACGAACAGAAGGTAATCGTCAGGCAACCGGTACAGGTGGCGAACACGAGCGATTTCAGCGTCATCGGCCCGTTCGGTTTCTACGCCCAGTGGTACCAGGCGCAGCCGCTCGGCCGCGATGCCGGCGACGACACATTCGTCCATTGTTGTTTGGCTGCAGCACAGCACCAGGTCCGCCCGACGCTTGATGATCTCAAGGCTGCGGCGAAAGATCCTCACCCCGTGGCGAGTGAACTGGCTGGCGTCGTGAAGGAACGCAAGGTCGTGCAGGGTGACAACCAATTTGGCATCGGTGGGGCACGGGATCAGCGTTGTGGCGTGGGCGACATCCACCTTGCCAGTGGCCATCTCCACCTTGGGCCACTGGCCGTAGAGCCATGATTCATACAGCAATGGGGCAGCGACGGGCAGGTGCGCAACGGGAATGGTGGGTACCCACGGCTCGGGCGGGAGGTGCCGGTGGCGGCCAGCGACGCCCACCAGCCGCACGTCGTTGTGTGGCCCCAAGGCCTCAGCAATACGCAGCGCCGCCACACCCGTGCCACCGGGCACGCGATGCCAACATTGCTCAAGGGTGTAGGCGACTCGCACGCACCCCATCATGCCCCGACGAGTCGTATCATCGTGGCCATGACAGGTTTTTGGAGTGATCGTCAAGTCGTCGTGACTGGCGGCGCAGGTTTCCTCGGAAGAGTGGTCGTCGCCAAGTTGCAAGCACTCGGGGCACACGTTGCGGTACCGCGTAGCGCCGACTACGACCTCACGCAGCCGGGCGTCGCCCAGCGGTTGCTGGCCGAAACTCAGCCCTCGCACATCGTGCACCTCGCCGCTCGCGTCGGCGGTATTGGCTATAACCAGGTTGCTCCGGCACCGCTCTACTTGGACAACCTGATGATGGGCACGAACATCATCGAGGCCGCCCGCACAGCACCTTCAGTCGAAAAGACAGTGCTGTTGGGCACGGTCTGCTCATACCCGAAGTTCACGCCCGTGCCCTTTCGCGAGGAGAGTCTGTGGGACGGCTATCCGGAAGAAACCAACGCCCCGTACGGCATTGCCAAGAAGGCACAGCTGATTCACGCACAGGTCAACAATCAGCAGTACGGGCAGCGATTTGCGTACCTGATTCCCACGAACCTGTACGGGCCGGGCGACAAGTTCCACCCCTCGGTGAGCCACGTCATCCCAGCTCGCATCAAGCGATGCGTGGAAGCAGTCGAAAACGGCGAGCAGAAACTGGATGTCTGGGGCACCGGCACCGCCAGTCGTGAGTACCTGTACGTGGACGACGCCGCGGAGGCAATCGTGATCGCCGCCGAGAGTTACGACGGGGTGGAGCCGGTCAATCTCGGCACGAATCGCGAGATCACCATCCGCGAGACAGTAGAGATGATTGCAACAATGGTCGGCTACGACGGAGCACTGGTGTGGGACCCGACGAAGCCCGATGGTCAGCCGCGGAGACGCGTGGACCCAGGTCGCGCCGAGGCACTGTTCGGTTGGCGCGCGCAGATGCCCTTTGAGGACGGCTTGCGCCGCACAATCGACTGGTACCTCGCCAACCGTGCCGAAGCAGAACGCGAACCGTGACGGTGCCGCCGATTGATCTCAAGTCGGCAACCGAAAGTCCGTCTGACAGCGAAGTATCTGACTCGGCGACGGCCTCCGAAGTGGGGGTCGGGGAAGACCTCGATGGCAGTCGCCGGTCGCAGTTGGCATATGTGGCGGGCACCGCATTCGTTGCGCTCGTGGTGCTGACCGTGATCGCCCGCCGCTCGTTGGCAATCGACTTCTACTTCGACGAAATGTGGCGCTACGACATGGTGCGCGACGCCAGCCCGCGGGCACGAGCGTTGTTACACGACACACCGATTCCACCAGGGTGGTTGTACGCCATGCACTACCTGCTGGCGCCGCTACCAGCCAGTCGTTCGGTTGCCCGCGTGGTAGCGCTTGTTCCCTCCGCGCTGGGGCTCGCGCTGCTCGCCGACGTATTGAGGATGGTGGCGCAACGATCGGGCGCGGTGCGCCACCACGCCAGATTGATCGCGGCCTTGAGCGTGTGGGCGGCCTGTTGTATTCCGGCCATTGCCGCGGTCAACGTGTATTTCAACAACTACGGGGCCGAACTGCTCGGCGGCGCATTGCTGATCTGGGCAGCGGCGCGGGTGCAACTTCGTGGCGCTCGGCCAGCGTTGTTGCTGACGGTGGCTGCAGTGCTTCCCCTGTTCACGCAGGGAGCGTTGCTGATGGTGCCGGCCCTGGTGGTGCTGTGGCGTCGAGGACACCTCTCCATCAGCCCGCGGACCGCTGTCGTCACTGGGGCCGCAATGGCCACCACGGCGAGCCTCTCCTGGCTGTTCTTCTACCGGCCGCTCACGTCAGGCAACCTTGTCAACTACTGGAGCGGCGAGCGGTTTGGGGCCGGTGGCCTCGGCTCGTTCATCGCTCACTCTTCGCACCAGTTCACCAGCGCATTCGTTCCCTCTCGCGACCAGTCGGTCGGCGCGCTGGCCATCATCGCCACCGTTGTTGCGCTGGCCGTCGGGGTGGTTCTCATCGCTCGGGGCTGCTGGTCCTTTCTGGCATTCGTTCTGTGCGGCCAGCTCGGAGCACTCGCAGCCAGCGTCGTAGTGGCCTGGCCGGCTACCCCGGTGCGGGTCAATCTCGCCTTCCTGGCGCCAATCGCGACGCTGATTCCGTTCGGAGCGCTCATGCTGGTGTGGCGTGCGCTGCGTGGTCATGTTCGCAATACGCTCGTGGTTTCCGTGGTGCTGGTGTCGGTCACTATCGCGGCAGCGCCTCTCATCTGGCCGACCAGCATCACCGTCAATGGCACGGCATCAACAACGTTCGCTCGCGGTCTCACCGATGACCTGCGGGTTGTCGCCAATCTCAGCGGTTCCCGAGTGGTCGTGGTGAGCTATCACCCGATGACTCACTGGTACGTCGACGATGTCTTTCGACACGACCCACCGCATCAGATGGACGTGACCGTGCTTCGCGAAACGCTCGATGGGCTGGTGTACACAGACGTCGATCGGCTCGTGGGCGCGGCGTTGTTGCCCGGTACCGATGTCTGGTGCGTCGTACCGTACGAAGTGGGACCGGATGCGACGGAACGGGCCTGCGACCTGCATCTCCCAATGTTGACCGAGTTCTACCGAGAGCGAATGGGTCGGGCCCTCGTCGTCGGCTTCCGTTCAAACCCGTAGGCCACCCAAAAGCCACTAGTGTTTTCACATGCGCACACAGTTGCCTCCTGCCGCCCTTGCTCGTGATGCTCGATTCCATCGCATCACCACTGCAGAGCGGTTCGCCGACGAACGGATGAACGGCGCCGGCGAGGAACGCCGGATGAACCCGGCCTCCAACGACGTTGCAGATCGCGCCCGCCGGCAGATGCACGGCATCTTCGTCGGCGAGATTCAGGCAATGGAGGGTGCTGGCCGCACCGCCTTCGACTACGGCACCGACGAAACGCCCTTCGCAATGAAGCTCGACATGGCTCGCCAATGTTGGGACGAAGCCCGCCACGTGGAGATCAGCCTGCTGCTGGGCGACCATATGGGCACCGATATCGGCGAATTCAGCGAAGCAGTCACCTTGTTCGAAGCGGCGTGTCACCCGGACCCCGTATTCCGCCTCGCCGGCGTCAACCGCGGCCTGGAAGGCCTGGCCATCGACGTCTTCACCACCATGCGCAACTTCGCCGAGGAGATGAACGACCCGGTGCTGCACTTCTGTGAAGACTGGATGTTGGCCGACGAAGTGACCCACGTGAAGATGGGCAGCACGTGGCTGCGCGAACTCACCAAGGACGACAAGGAGCGCCAGACGCGGGCGTTGGAATTTCAGCGCACCGTCGACGGGTTGTTCAACTTCCGCGGCCTACGCGGCGAGTCGCGAGATGCAGCAATTCAGCTGGCCCGCAAGTTCCGCGAGATGGCCGGTTTCGAGACCGATGAGATTGACGACATTGCGGCAATGGCGCAAGAGCAGCGCGACCAGTACGTCACCGCCTACTGATCAAATTCGGCTGGCTTCACCATCGGGATGCGCCACACTTGCTGGATGACGCACCCGGTGTGGCCTCTCTTCGATCTCCGCGTTCGCACTCCGCGCCTTGAGCTGCGCTACATCGACGATGAGATGGCCGCCGCGCTGGCACTGCTCGCCACCCACGGCATTCACGACCCGGGCTTTATGCCCTTTGCGATGCCGTGGTCGCTTGAGCCCTCCCCCGCCCTCGAGCGCAACACGATGCAGTTCTATTGGCGGTGCCGTGCGGAGATGTCACCCACCGATTGGAACATCAACCTGGCCACCATCGTCGACGGCACCGTTGTGGGCACGTCCGCGCTGATTACCAAGGACTTTCCAATCCTGCGTCAGTTCGAGACCGGCTCATGGTTGGGACGCGAGTTCCAAGGTCAGGGCATCGGCAAGGAGATGCGAGTCGCCACCCTGCATCTGGGCTTCCTTGGGCTTGGCGGCGAGACAGCGACCACCGGTGCGTGGGACGACAACGGCCCATCGCTCGGGGTCACCAACAGCCTTGGCTACTCACTTGCCGCCAGGCGCCGCGGTGTCCGTCAAGCCCAGGCGTCAACCATGCACCACTTCGAGATGGCGCGGTCGGACTTTGTCGCGCGCCTGCAACGCGACGACATCGAACTGTTTGGCGTCGACGCCTGCCTCGACCTGTTGGGCTTGGCTCAGTAGAACGGCAGGTACTCGGTGAGTTCCCAGTCGGTGACGTTCTCGACCGAGAACTCGTTGCCGCTGGCCTCCCAGCGCGCTACTTCATCCTTTCGGATGGCCAGGTACGCGCGACTGAGGTCGTTGCCCATTGCTTCGCACAGCAGTGCATCGGCCTCAAAGGCAGCAACCGCCTCCGCAAGGTCGTGCGGCGTGTGTCGGTCCGTGTTCGGCGCTTCATCGGCGTCGCCGGACTGCGGCGCGCCACAGTCCAGACCGTCCACGACGCCGAGCAGCGCCGCGTTCAACATGGCAGCGGCCGCAAGGTATGGGCTGGCGCTGCCACACGGCATGCGGTTCTCGATGCGGGTGGCCGCGCCACGCTCGCACGGGATGCGGTAGGTGCTGCTGCGATTGTCCAGCCCCCAGTTGGCCCAGTAGCCGGCAATGATGCCGGGCATCAGCCGCTTGTAGCTGTTGATTGTCGGTGCCGACAGGACCGCAAGGCCTTCGTGGTGGGCGAGCAGGCCCCCGAGGCACTGCCGCGCCAGCGACGACAGCCCGTGCTCGGCGTTGGCATCATCGAAGGCATTGGTGCCGCCGCCGACCGGGACGAGCGAGAAGTTGATGTGCAGGCCGCTGCCCACCATCTGGGCGTGCGGTCGGCCCATGTAGGTAACGCCATGGTTCTTTCGTGTGGCCAGCTCGCGCGTCATGTCCTTGCAAATGAACGCACGGTCTGCCGCGTCGAGCGCCGGGCCGTACTTCATGTTCAGCTCCATTTGGCCGGGGTGAAACTCACCCACGATGCCTTCGAGGTCCAGCTCCATCTCCTCGGCAGCATCGAAGAAGTCGAACATCAGGCCGGTGGTGTCGCCACCGGTGCCGACGCCATACACGCGATGCGACGGGATGTTCAGCGGCACGAATCCCCCGGGCGCGTCTGCTTCGGCCTGCATCACGTAGAACTCCATCTCGAAGCCGAGCATGGGTTCATAGCCCAGCGCTCGCCACGCATCGACTGCTCGCTGCAGAGCGTTGCGCGGGCCGATTGCCAAGGGCTCGCCATTGAACTCAAGATCCGCGATGACGACGTCGGTGTCGATCTCCCACCCAGTGCGCCGAGTCTCCACCAGCGGCACGGTGGAGAGATCAGGAAAGCCAACATCGGCGCAATAGCCCGTCACCGGAAGAATGTCGCGGTTGATGTTCATGCACAGCGTCGTGACTGCGTGGTGACCGTGCTCGTGCAGGCGGCGCGCCGGCACGTAGCGGCCGTGCGACAGCCCGTTGAGATCGCTCCACATGACTCGTACTCGTCGGTTCCCCATAGGGCGACGACGTTAGCAATTGGTCGCCACGCTCGCGACGATCGTTCGTTTCCAAAGTACTTTCTGCACTACCATCTCGACGATCACTCACCGCAGCAACAGGCGGCACATTCCAGGGGGAAGTCCATGAGGAAGCGAATCATTCCGGCAGTGCTCATGTCGTTGAGCATCGTGGCTGCTGCGTGCAGCGACGACAGCTCGACAGTTAGCACCGCAGCACCCGCCGACACCACGGCACCCGCGGAGACCTCAGCGCCCGCGGAGACCTCAGCGCCAGCGGAGACGACCGCCGCCGGCAACGAGACGACGGTGCCGGCCGATGGCGCGGAGTGCGTACTGGACACGCCACTGAAAATCGGCTTTGCGGCCGACCTTGGCGAGCTCGGCGCTTTTTCCGACCAGCCAGGTTCTGAGGCTGCACAGGTGATGGTAGACAAGATCAACGACGCGGGCGGCGTGGGCGGCCTGCCGGTTGAGTACACCGTCAAGGACGTCCAGGGCGACCCCGCAGCTACCCAGCGCGCCGGCCAGGAACTGCTCGACGACGGCGTCAACGCAATCATTGGCCCACCGTTCGCCAGCACCGGTGCACCACTGCTCGACGCAGTGGATGGCAAGGCCCCCATCATCTACATGGCGTCCACCGACCCGGCTCTTGCAGACCCGTCGCGTGGAGCATTCCTGGCCAGCTTCAGTGACCCGGTGCAGTCATCAGCAATCGCCGAGTGGGCGCTTTCGGAGGATCACACCACCGCTGTGACACTGAGCAGCAGCGACGACGTGTACTTCTCGGGCAATCCGGAGTACTTCACCGAGGTCTTCGAGGCCGGTGGCGGCACCGTGCTGGGCGACTACGCGTACAGCCTGGCCGACGCCGACTTCTCAACCCAGGTCAACGAGATCGCCGCCCTCGACGAGCCGCCGGCAATCTTGTTCACCGCCATGGTGATGCCTCAGACGCAGGTACTGCTGGAACAGCTCGACGCGGCCGGCCTGGGCGACGTCATCGTCACCGGTGTCGACGGCTTCGACGCCACGGTCGTGTGGAGCGCCGGCGATGTGGCCAACGGTGTGGTCTTCGCCGCCCACACCTTCCCACAGGACAGCAACGGAGTGCAGCAGTTCCTGGACGATGCCGCTGCCGCCGGCGCGAACATCGAGACCATCAGCTTCGGTGCACTTGCGGCCGACGCCGTGCAGATCCTTGCAGCGGCAGCAACGCAGGCCTGCTCGGTGGACCCTGCCGTGCTGATCACCACCATCGATGGCTTGGTCAACGTGCCGGTCACCACCGGCACGGTCACCTACGCCGGTACCGGTGGTGTGCCGGAGAAGGACGTCGTCATCCTTGAAGTCAGGGACGGCGCACCGACCTTCGTCGAGGCCATCCGCCCCACCAACATCCCCGGCTGAGTCCTGGCACTTCACCGCCCCATGCTCGAGGTCGACAAGATCACCACGCGCTACGGCGCCATCACTGCTCTGCACGACGCCTCACTAGAGGTGCACGCGGGAGAGCTGGTGGCCCTTGTGGGGCCC
>JAYVVY010000076.1:0-5695 GCA_043786575.1 Ilumatobacteraceae bacterium | reverse complement strand
ACGAGCCGCTCGGGCGAGGGCCTGGGTGACCTGCGAAGGGTCGATGTCGCCGTCAAGCGGATCCCACAGGGCGGCAACGAGGTCATGGGTCTTCACCAGCGGGTAGATCTCCACCAGCTGCTCGGGTGTGAGCATGTCGTAGCCCATGCCCTGGGCGTTGGCCATGCTGGTGACGTGGCGGAACTCCGCGAAGCGCTCGTGGCTGTGGGCCAGGCGCACGGAACCGGTGACGTGGTAGCTGATCGGGAAGTCGGGGTCCTTGGCCAGCTCGCGGTAGAGCGCAGCCGTGTACGACTGCACCTTCATCACGCTCCAGCTGGTGCTGTACGTGGGCACGTTGCCGGCTGCATGCCAGGTGCTGCCGGACGTGAGCTCGTCGCGCTCCAGCAGTAGGGCATCGGTGCAGCCCATCTGGGCGAGGTGGTACAGCGCGCTGCAACCGGCGATGCCACCCCCGATGACGACGACTCTCGCTTGCTCGTTCATGTGCATATCCCTTGGCTCCTCGACGCCGGCCAGGCGGGCGCCGACGCGGCGGCGTTGTGTAAAGATAGACGAAATTACACAGACCGGTGGTACGTACCGGTGAACTGCCCCGGAGGCCATCCATGCCCGAACTACCCAGCAACGCTCGCGTCGTCATCATCGGCGGCGGCATCGTCGGTTGCAGCGTGGCGTACCACCTCGCCCTGCGCGGCGTCACCGACGTGGTGCTTCTGGAACGCAAGCAGCTCACCTGCGGCACCACATGGCATGCGGCCGGTCTCGTCGGCCAGCTGCGCGCCACCCACAACCTCACTCGTCTGGCCCAGTACACGACCAATCTGTTCGCCACGCTGGAGGAGGAGACGGGGCAGGCCACAGGGTTTCGAGCCCGCGGCTCTGTGAGCGTGGCACCGAACGAAGAGCGCTTCGAGGAGCTCAAGCGGGGTGCCTCGATGGCCCGCGTGTTCGGCCTGCAGGTCGACATCATCGACCGTGACCGCATCAAGGAGCTCGTTCCGCTCGCGCGTGTCGACGATCTCGTCGGCGGCGTGCACCTGCCCAACGACGGCATCACCAACCCGATCGACACCACCCAGGCACTGGCCAAGGGCGCGCGTGCGCGTGGTGTTCGCATCCAGGAGAACGTCAAGGTCACCCGCATCGTCACCGAGGGCGGGCGGGCGGTTGGCGTGGAGTATGAGATGGATGGCCAGGTCGGTGAGATCCGCGCAGATGCGATCGTCAACGCCGCAGGCATGTGGGGGCGCGAGCTCGGCGATCAGGTCGGTGCTGTCGTGCCACTGCACGCGGCCGAGCACTTCTACATCGTCACCGAAGGTGTCGACGGCATCTCGCCCGACATGCCCGTGTTGCGCGACCCCGACGGCTGCGGCTACTTCAAGGAGGATGCCGGAAAGCTGCTCGTCGGTTGGTTCGAGCCGGTCTCCAAGCCGTGGGGCATGACCAAGCGCGATGGCAGCAGCGGGATCCCCGAGTCGTTTTGCTTCGATTCGCTGCCGGAGGACTTCGAACACATCGCGCCACTCGTCGAAGCCGCCACTCATCGCATGCCGCTGCTCGCCGAGACGGGCATTCGGCTGTTCTTCAACGGGCCGGAGGCGTTCACCCCCGACGATCGGTACCTGCTCGGCGAGTCCCCCGACGTGAAGGGCCTGTTCATGGCGTGCGGGTTCAACTCGATCGGGATCCAGTCGTCGGGCGGCGCCGGCAAGGTGCTGGCCGACTGGATCATCGACGGCCATCCGCCGATGGACCTGTGGGACGTCGACATTCGTCGCGTGATGCCGTTCCAGCGCAACGCGAGCTATCTGCACGACCGCACGGTGGAGACGCTGGGCCTGTTGTACGCGATGCACTGGCCGTTTTTCCAACCGACGACCGCGCGTGGCGTTCGGCGCTCGGCGCTCCACGACCGTCTTGCTGCCCGCGGCGCGTGCTTCGGGGAAGTGGCCGGCTGGGAGCGCACGAACTGGTTCGCGCCCGAGGGCGTCGCCGCCGAGTACCAGTACACCTACGGCAAGCAGAACTGGTTCCCGTACTCGGCCGAGGAGCATCACGCGGTTCGCAACACGGTCGGCGTGTTCGAGCAGTCGTCGTTCGGTAAGTTCCAACTGGAAGGCCCTGACGCCGAGGCAGTGCTGAACCGCATCTGCGCCAATGACGTGGCCGTGCCCATTGGCAAAATCGTCTACACCCAGTGGCTCAACGACCGAGGCGGCATCGAAGCCGACCTCACCGTCACCCGGCTTGCCGCCGATCGCTTCCTGATCGTCACCGCCGCGGCGACGCAGGTGCGCGACTTCAGCTATCTCAAGAACCACACTCCCATCGACGCGCGAGTGGTGGCCACCGACGTCACGTCGTCGTACACGGTGCTCAGCGTGATGGGGCCGAACTCACGCGACCTGCTGCAGTCACTTGCCGGGCCCGCGCTTGCAAACAGTCTGGCCAACGAGTCCTTTCCATTCGGATGGTCGCGCGAGATCGACCTCGGCTACGCACGTGTGCGCGCCAGCCGCGTCACCTACGTCGGCGAGCTCGGCTGGGAGCTGTACATCCCCACGGAGTTCTCGACAGGGGTGTTCGACGTACTCATCGCTGCCGGGCAGGCCTTCGGTCTGCACCACGCCGGGTATCACGCGCTGAACTCGCTCCGCACGGAGAAGGGCTACCGTCATTGGGGGCACGACATCTCACCCGACGACACGCCGCTGGAGGCCGGCCTGGGCTTCGCGGTGGCATGGGACAAGCCCGGTGGCTTCATCGGCCGCGCAGCGCTGCTGGCGCAGAAGCAAGAGGGTCTCACCCGCCGACTGATGCAGTTCGCGCTGGCCGACCCCGACAAGCTGCTCTACCACAACGAGCCGATCTGGCGCGATGGCGTGATCGTCGGCAGCATCACGTCCGGCATGTACGGCCACACCATCGATGCCTCCCTGGGCATGGGTTATGTGTCGGCGCCGTCGGGTTCCCCCTGTGACCGCGACTACCTGCTCTCGGGCAGCTACGAGATCGAGGTGGCCGGCGAGCGAGTGGCCGCACGCGCCTCGCTGGAGCCGTGGTACGACCCCAAGTCGGCCCGGGTACGTTCGTAGCGGCCGCGGCGTTCAGCACCTAGGTTCTTGCGCATGGCGATCAGGGCGCTCAGTACCGCACGCGAGGCCACCTCGCCCGGCGGCGACAGCAGCTACGACGCCGACGCGCACATCGGGGGCCGAATTCGTGAGCTCCGCAAGGCGCACGGCCGCACGTTGGCCGACGTGGCTGCAGCCGTGGGCATCTCGGTCAGTTACCTCAGCCAGATCGAACGCGACGTGTCGCGCCTACCGATCGGCGTGCTGAAGCAGATCGCCGACACGCTCGGCGTCCACATGCATTGGTTCTTTCGCAGCGGCAACGAAGGCCCGGAGGATGAGCGCGACCTCATCGTGCGCGCCGCGGACCGGCGAAACCTCACCTTCACCGGGTTGGGCATCACCGAGGAACTGCTCTCGCCGAACCTGTCGGGCCCTCTGGAATTGCTGATCAGCACGATCCATCCGGGGGCGGACAGTGAGTTCTACGCCCACGACGGGGCCGAGGCGGGCCTGGTGATGCAGGGCACGCTGCAGCTGTGGGTGGGCGGACGCCAGTTCGAGCTCGATGCCGGTGACAGCTTCGCGTTCAGCAGCACCGAGGCCCACCGCTGCGCCAATCACGGTGCACAGCCAGTGAAGGTCCTGTGGGTGATCACCCCACCCCACTACTGAAGAGCCCGAGACCGCCGGTCGGAAAGACGGGGAGGTCGGGGTCGGTGGCTACTTCGGCCTGCAGCCAGTCTCGGAACGCGCTGACTCTGCGGTCGTCGTGGCGGTCGTTTCTGCACACCAGGTACCACCGCCGCGGCTGGGGCACCTGCAGCGCGAAAGGGGCGACCAGCCGACCGCCGCGCAGGTCAGCGGCGGCGAGGAAGCGCGGCACGATCGCGACGCCTTGGCCGTCGATCGCCGCCTCCAGCGCGAGGAGGTAGCTGTCGAAGCCGGGGCCGCTCTGGCCGACGTCCACCGGAACGCCTGCAGCCTGCAACCACACCGGCCACTCGTCTGCCGCGGTGTACAGCTGCAGCAGCGAGTGGTTCACCAGGTCCGCCGGTTGGCGCAGACCGATGCCGCCGTGCACGAGCGCAGGGCTGCACACGGGCGTCAGTTGTGCGTCGAACAGGTGGGTCACGTGCAGGCCCGGGCGATCGGGCCGCGCAGTGCACACGATGGCCACGTCGCCGGCGGTCTCGTCGAACTCCCAGTCGAGGTGGCTGGTGTTGAACCGCACACGTACCTCGGGGTGAGCGATGGTGAACGAGTACAGCCTGGGGATCAGCCAGCGGACCGCCACCGTGACGTACACCTGCACATCGAGGTCACGAGACGGCGCGCCGGCTGCCAGCACGAGCGCGGTGCCCTGAGCGATGCGGTCGAACGCCTCGCGCAGGTAGGGGTGGTACTGCTCCCCGGCCACGGTGAGCGCCACTCGGCGACTGTGGCGGTGAAACAACCTCACCCCCAGCCGACGTTCGAGCTCCGCCACCTGGTGGCTGATGGCGGACTGGGTGACGGACAGTTCGTCGGCCGCGGCCCGGAAGCTGAGGTGGCGAGCGGCGCTCTCGAACGCCCGCAGCGAGGCGAGCGGGGGCAGGTCGGGCATGCTCGCACGATACATGAGCACAGCTCATGAATCCATGAAGGAGAATCGCTTGTGGACACGGTGGGACCTCGCCACACTGCGATGGACAGTTCGGCGAGGGGAAGAGCGACATGAGCGATGTTCAGGAGAAGTCGGGGCGCCGAGGTGGTCGTTCCGCACGCGTGGCACTGCGTTCGGCGCCGCTGGCCAAAGACGTGCGGCCGGTGAACCCGGGCATGGTGTCGGGGCGCTACAAGGTGCTGACCGATGCCGAGGTGCTGAAGGTGCACGAGGCCGCGCTCAACGTACTGGAGAACATCGGCTTGGCCGACGCCATCCCTTCCTGCCTTGACTACCTGCTGCCCAAGGGCTGCACCCTCAGCCCCGAGGGCCGATTGCTGTTCCCTCGCGCCCTCATCGAGGACACGCTGGCCATCGCGGCCCGCAACTTCCCACTGTACGCGCAGGACCCGCAGTACGACATGGAGCCGTCGGGCAAGCGGGTCTACTTCGGCACAGCTGGGGCCGCCGTGTACATCGTCGATGCCATCACCGGCGAGTACCGCGAGAGCACCTCACAGGACGCGTTCGACATCGCCCGCCTGGTGGACACGATGGAGCACATCCACTTCTACCAGCGAACCGTCGTGCCCCGTGATCTGCCGGACCCGTTCGAGATGGACGTCAACACCTGCTACCTCAGCGTGGCCGGCACCACCAAGCACGTTGGCACATCATGGGTACACCCCGACCACCTGAAGGCATCGTTGAAGATGCTGCACCACATCGCCGGCGGCGAGGACAAGTGGCGCGAGCGACCGTTCGTCAGCCAGTCGAACTGTTTCGTGGTGCCGCCGCTCAAGTTCGCGGCCGACGCCTGCGGCTGCCTCGAGGTCGCCGTCCACGGCGGCATGCCGGTGCTGCTGCTGTCGGCCGGACAAGCCGGCGCCACGGCTCCCGCTGCGCTCGCCGGTGCACTCGTGCAAGAGGTAGCGGAGGTGCTTGCCGGTCTCACATACGTCAACGCGAT
>JAYVVY010000075.1:0-5085 GCA_043786575.1 Ilumatobacteraceae bacterium | reverse complement strand
GGTGCGGCGTCGAGCGGCTGGCTCCGCACGCTGATCGCGTTGCCTCCCAGAGCAATCAACAGCCGTGGCCGTCGACCTGAATCAGAAACGCGCTGATCGGCCACGTCAGCGTCCAAGGGTCGCGACGAGGATGGCTTTGATCGTGTGCATGCGATTCTCGGCTTGGTCAAAGACGATGGATCGTGGCGATTCGAACACGGAGTCGGTGACTTCAAATTCGCTCATGCCGGTGTGCTCGAACAGCTTCTCAGCGATGTCGGTCTCCCGGTCGTGAAGCGCCGGGAGGCAGTGCATGAAGGCAACAGCTGGGTTCTTCGTGGCAGCGACGACGGCGTCGTTGACCTGATAGGGCAGCAACAGGGCGATCCGTTCATCCCAGGTCTCGATCGGTTCACCCATGGAGACCCAGACGTCGGTGTACAGGAAGTCGACGCCGAGCACGGCCACGTTGACGTCGTCGGTCACCAGCACTCGTGCGCCGGTGGTCGCGGCGAGCGCCGAGGCCTGCTGACGGAGTGCCTCGTCGGGCCACAGTGCCCGCGGTGCCGCAATCCGCACGTCCATGCCGAGCATCGCACCGGTGATCAGCAGCGAACGGGCCGTGTTGTTGCGAGCATCGCCCAGATAGCAGAACGCGATCTCTGTGGGGTGCTTCACGGTGTGCTCGTACATGGTGAGCATGTCGGCGAGCATCTGGGTGGGGTGCCATTCGTTGGTGAGGCCGTTCCAGACAGGCACACCCGCGTGCTGCCCAAGTTTCTCGACGGTTGCCTGGGCGAAGCCTCGGTACTCGATGCCGTCGAACATTCGACCCAGCACCCGCGCGGTGTCTCTCACGGACTCCTTCTTGCCGAGCTGTGAGCCGGACGGATCGAGATAGGTGACATGGGCACCCTGGTCGTGGGCAGCGACCTCGAATGCGCAGCGAGTGCGTGTGGACGACTTCTCGAAGATCAGGGCAATGTTGCGGCCGGCCAACGCGGGTTGCTCGTAGCCGCCTGCCTTGGCGGCTTTCAGCTGCGCCGAAAGTTGGATCAACCCGCGTAACTCGTCGGGTGTGAAGTCCAACTCCTTCAAGAAGTTGCGGCCCTGGAGGTTGCGCGGCATCGGTCAGCCCGCATCTCGTTGGATGGGGCACGTCATGCAACGCGGTCCACCGCGACCGCGGCCGAGTTCGCTGCCGCTCACCGAGATCACTTCGATGCCGTTGTCGCGCAGCATCCGGTTGGTGGTGACATTGCGATCCCAGCCGACCACGACTCCGGGGGCGACAGCGAGGAAGTTGGTGCCGTCGTCCCACTGCTCGCGTTCCGCTGCTCTGACGTCCTCGTCAGCCCTGAGCACCTTGACCTTGTCGACATCGAGTGCATCTGCGATTGCCTGCCAGAGATCGTCGTTGTGAGTGATCTCGTGCCCGGAGCCCTTGCGGTGAAGCGTCCACGACCGGAGGTGCTGGTCGAGATATGGGTAGGCGATGAATGTGTCGTGGTCGACCATGCTCATCACGGTGTCAAGGTGCATGAACGCGTGCGAGTGCGGCAGTTCGACGGCAATGACACGGTCGGCACTGTGGTGAGCAAACAGCTCGCCGGCCAACATCTCGACCGCCATCGGATTGGTTCGTTCGCCCATGCCAATCAGCACCGTCGCGTTGCCGATGACGTGTACGTCGCCGCCCTCAAGTGTCGCCGGCTGGTGATCGATGTCGTCGCCTCCAGCCCAGTAGTGAAAGTCTGCGTCGGCGAAATTTGGGTGGTACCGGTAGATGGTTCGGCTGTGCAGCGTCTCGCGTTGGCGGGCCGGCTTGGCCATCGTGTTGACGCTGACGCCGTCGTAGATCCAGCACGAATTGTCGCGCTGAAAGAGGTGGTTCGGGAGTGGAGTGAGGATCAGATCATCGCGACGCAACGAGCTCCACCGCAGGCTGTGGACATGCTTGGGGTGCAGGTCACTCTTGGTGAGACCGCCGACCAGGTACTCGGCAAGCGTCCGCCCGTCGGCATCTTCGGCCAGCTTGCGCAGCGGCTCGATCAGTGCCGGGCCAACCATCTCCGGCGTGCAAATTCGGCTGAGCACGTATTCGCGCGCAGCTGGAATTTCGAGTGTCTCGGCGAACAGGTCGGCGAAGTGGTGCACGACCACGCCCTGCCCGACGAGGGCTTGGACGAAGCCGTCGTGTTCATCACGTGCTCGATCGGCCCACAAAACGTCGTCGAACAGAAGAGATTCGATGTTGTCCGGGGTGAGTCGTGACAGTTCCAATCCAGGACGATGCACGATGGCTTGTCGGAGTCGTCCGACCTCGGAGTGCACGCCGAGCGTGGAAGCTTGGTCGGGCACGGGTGTGTGCGGCATGGATGAGCTCCTTGTCGGGGACTCCACGGGTGAGCGCGAAGATCATGAGTTGGTATCGATCGCTACTTCATCGGCGAGCTGTGCGTCGGTGAGCTCGATCGGTTCGATTGCTTGGCCAAGGCGTTCACGCCGTGCCTTGAGGAACGAGTAGATGGGGATGCCGATGAGGAACAGCAGGACCGCTTGATACACGGCCTGGTAGCCAGCGGCGAAGGCGACCCATAGCGAGAACAGCACGCTTGAACCGGCGATGGACAGGTCACGGGCCAGTGCCCAACCGTCAACCTTGCGGCGGCGTGATGCGAGGTAGGCCAGCTGGGCGCAGGCCGAGAACAGGTAAGGGATGGCAACGGTGACAACAGAGAGGTAGACGAGATAGGTGAAGACCTTCAGCCCGGTGTTGCCGCTGTAGGCAAACGCCATCAGGAGGGACGCGACGATCGTCGAGACGATGATCCCGAACCACGGCGTGCCGTCCGCGCGAGTCTTTGCGAACTGGGGGACGAACAGCCCGTCGACGGCCGCCGCACGAGGCATCTCGGCGGTGACGAGCGTCCACCCATTCAAGGCGCCGATACCGGAGATGACGGCGGTGAGCGCGACCAGCTTGCCGACCCAGGCAGCGTCGCCGAACATGGTCTCAAAGGCGTCGACGAACGGCGCCCCATTACCGACGAGGGCATCGTGAGAAACCAGACCCATCACGGCGGCCGTGACGAGCAGGTACAGCACCGCGCTCGCTGCGGTGCCGAGCACTGACGCGCGCCCAACGTTGCGGCGCGGGTTCTTCACCTTGGCAGCAGCGATCGATGCACACTCGACACCGATGAAGGAGAACAGGGCCACACCTGCAGCGATGCTGACCCCGCTGTACAGGCTGCCGCCGGTTGCGTTGAAGGGACCGAAGTTCGACGCCTTCACGTAGAACCAGCCGACGACGCCGACGACGATCAGCGGCAGGAACTTCAACACAACGGTGATGTTCTGGAACCACGCCATCTGCCGGACACCGACGAGGTTGATGGCTGCCGGGATCCACAGCCCGGTCATCGCAATGCTGAAGTTCGTCAACGACGACGGATTGTCGATGCCGAACAACGAGTCGACGTACAACACCCACGACGCCACGATCGCGGCGTTACCGGCGAAGGCCGTGATCCAGTAGCACCAGGCAGTCAAGAACGCGGCGAAGTCACCGAACTCGTGCTTGGAGTAGGCGTACAAGCCGCCGTCGCTCGTCGGGATGCGCTTGGTGAGCTGACCGAACATCGCTCCCAGCAGCAGCGCGCCGATAGCGATGACCCCCAGTGTCACCAGCGAGCTGGTACCCGCCTCGGCCATCACGGCCGGCATGGTGAACACGCCCGTACCGATGATGCTGCCAACAACCAACGCAGTTGCCGACGGCAAGCCAAGCGCGCGGGCGCCCTGTTCGCCGGACTCGACCAACGGCGGCCCGCCGACATTCGAAGGTGGCGCCGCGTCAGGCGATGGATGGTCGAGTAGCTGAGACATCGAGACTCCCTGTCTTTCCACACAAACGTGTCGTGCGGCGCCACCAGGGTCTGGAGTAACGCTCCTCACCCGCCCGAACGAGCGGAGTCACACGGCGGTTGAACGCCGTACAACAATCAAGCTACACCTCACCGACCGTGAGGGGAAATGACGCAACAGCGCAGGTTGCTGCGGGCGGACGACCGCCCACGCGACTCAAGTGGAACCCTGCGAGCTAGGGTCAGTTCTGCGAGCCGATCGCGGCGATCGCCGTTCTCACTCGTTGCTCCAGACCCCGGCGACCTTCACTCCACTCGGAAGCGAGGCACGGTGCCCACAGTTGGGCTGACATCGATCGAGGCGGCCGCTCGCCTAGCGATGGACGGGCCAAACCGGTTGCCCGCGCCGCCACGTCCGCAGGTCTGGCGAAAGTTCCTGGGGCAATTTTCACACTTCTTTGCGCTGATGTTGTGGGTCGCTGGCGGCCTTTCGTTGGTTGCCGGCATGCCGCAACTCGGCATCGCCATCTTCATCGTGATCGTCGTCAACGGCGTCTTCGCCTTCGTGCAGGAGCAGCGCGCCGAGCGCGCGGCTGAACGGCTACAGGACCTGTTGCCCGTCGGCGTTGTCGTTCGACGCGACGGACAACCGCTCACTATCGACGCCAGCCAGGTTGTCGTGGGTGACATCGTTGTGCTCGCCCCCGGCGATCGTGTCCCGGCTGACGTCACCTTGTTCAGCGCGGATGGGGTGGCGGTCGACGCGTCGACGCTGACCGGAGAAAGTGTTCCAGTTCCTCTCGGCGTCGGTGATCGTGCCTTCGCCGGCACCTACCTCACCGCCGGCGCAGCTGACGGCGTCGTCGACGCAATCGGGTCATCCACGCAGTTGGCGGGCATCGCCCAAATGACAGCCACAGCGCAGCACCCTGAGACACCCCTGGCCCGTGAGCTCAACCGAATCGTCCGAACGGTCGCGACCATCGCAGTGATAGCCGGTACGGCATTCTTCGGAATCTCGTTGCTCGTTGGAAGCCCGCCTCGCGACGGGTTTCTGTTCGCGGTCGGGGTAACCGTCGCGCTGGTGCCCGAGGGCCTGCTTCCCACCGTCACCCTCTCGCTGGCGATGGGAGCGCAGCGGATGGCGAAACGAAACGCGCTCGTGCGGCGGCTCGAGGCAGTGGAGACCTTGGGATCGACGACATTCATCTGCACCGACAAGACAGGGACACTGACC
>JAYVVY010000074.1:0-6603 GCA_043786575.1 Ilumatobacteraceae bacterium | reverse complement strand
GTTCGACTACCACACGTTCATGTGGGGCGACCGGCCGGCGATGGCGCGCACGTTCGGCGCCGTGATGGACGGCCCGCAGGACGCGACGATGCTGCTGCTCGACGCTCCACCCTCGGCCGACAATGACCCGACCGCGTGGTATCTCGCCGCCGACGCTCTTGCCGACGCGGCCGAGGCCACCGGTGGCAGAGCCGTCGTCGTCGCCACGCTCGCCGAGTGCATCAACGAACCGTTCCGCTCGCACATCGCCAACCGCGGCCTTACCTCCCTGCTCGGGTTGTCGGAGGCGCTGGTCGCCCTCGACGCGGCAGCGACTATCGGCGCCCACACGGCAGCAACCAGACACGCGCCCGTTGTTGGCGCCGCGGACACCGCAATGGTCGACGAGGCCACTGCCAAACAGCGCCTCCGCAGCCTTGGCATCTCGGTGCCGAATGGCCAAGCAGCCGCGCACGACGACATCACTGCCGTCGCGAATTCAATCGGGTACCCAATCACCCTGAAGGCCTTGGGTCTCGCGCACAAGAGCGAGGCGGGAGCTGTGCGAGTTGGCATCCGTGACAAGGAAGCGTTGGCGCTCGCACTCACAGAGCTGCCGCGCACCGACGTCGGCTACCTGGTCGAGGCCACCGTTACCGATGTCGTCGCCGAGATTCTGGTCACCGTTCGCCGCGACCCACCGGTTGGTTGGCTGGTGTCGTTGGGCTTCGGTGGTGTCACCACCGAACTCTGGTCGGACCTGGCTCATCTCCTGGCACCCGTGACCGTCGACGAGGTGAAAACCGCCCTCAGTCGGCTGCGGTGTGCTCCACTGCTCGCCGGCTTTCGCGGTCGACCGGCCGCCGACGTTGAGGCACTCGCGAAACTCGTGGTGCGCCTCACCGACGCCGCCATTGCGCCAGGAAGCGACATCGTCGAAGTCGAGCTGAACCCCGTCCTGGTGGGCCGCCATGGCGCAACCGCCGTCGATGCACTGCTGATCGTCACCAAAACAGTGGAGTCCGCCATATGAGCACAGCACACGGGTTCCACGTCGAGATCTCCGACGGCGTCGCGGTACTGACAATCGATCGTCCGAAGGCAAACGCCCTCGACGCTGCCACCAGCTTCGCAATGGGCGAAGTTTTTGTCGGCTTCGAGCGTGACCCCGCCGTGCGAGTCGTGATCATCACGGGCGCAGGCGAGCGCTTCTTCAGTGCCGGCTGGGACCTCGGCGCGGCAGCCGATGGCGAGGCGTTCGATTCGGACTACGGCGCAGGCGGCTTCGGCGGCTTCCCCGACCTACCCAACCGAACCGTGCCAGTGATCGCCGCGATCAATGGGATGGCCGTGGGCGGTGGCTTCGAGATCGCGATGGCCGCCGACATGATCGTCGCCGCCGAGCACGCCACGTTCTTCCTACCCGAGGCCGCGCTGGGGATACTTCCTGACGGCGGCAGCGTTCGCCTTCCCCGACTTTTGCCGCCCCACATCGCCCGCGAGGTGCTGCTGGCCGGCCGACGGTTGACCGCCGCCGAAGGCGCGGAGTTCGGCCTGATCAATCGCGTGGTGCCGGCCGGTGAACTCTTGACGACAGCCCAGGAACTCGCGGCTGGCGTAGTAGCGAACGCCCCGCTGAGCGTCGCCGCGATTCTGGACATCGGCCGACGCACTGCGGCCATGGACCCCATCGATGCACTGGCTGCCATCACGACCTTCGACAGCTACCGGGCCGCGATCGATTCGCACGACGCGCTCGAGGGCAACGCCTCCTTCGCCGAGAAGCGGCCACCCATCTGGACCGGCCGCTAGCCGTTCAAATCCGTGCCCGCGGCCCCGGATCAGGCTTCGTAGCCGAGCCCCAGAGGAACGTCCTCGTAGTCGACTGTCCACAGCCGGGCGGCGTCCTGGTCGTTGACCGCACTGCAGCGCCAGCCCAACAAGCGCTGCGCGCGTTCCGAAAGGTGCGCGACGTCGCCCCACGATGCGCCGAGCGGCCCGGCTTCCTCCGGCGTCAGCCAACCCAGCACGTACGACAGATGTAGACCGTAGCGCCACTCGTCCAGCGTGGTGTTGGCCCCGCCACCGTGGATCACGCGCCCGGTGTAGAGCAGCGCGCTGCCCGCCGGCATTACGGCCTGGCACACTTCGTGAGGCTCGGCGAGACGGGTGTAGTCCGACCACAGGTGGCTGCCCGGCACCACCCGCGTGGCCCCCACCTCGGCAGAGAAGTCGGAGATGGCGAATAACGCGCTGATGGTGACCTCATAGCCGACGGGGTCTGGTGCACACATTGTCGGCCAGTTGTCCGAGTCGCGATGCAACCATTGAGCCTTCTCCCCCGGGCCGATGATCATCATCTGGCCCGTGTTCATCCAGTAGTCACTGGCGTGCGGCAGCAACAATGCATCGGCGACGGAGAGGTAGAGCGGGTCGGTCAGGATGTCGATGAACGATGCACTGCGATGCGCGAGCCGCGTGAACCGCTTGGTGTCGGCGCCCCAGAAACGGCGGACCAACTCACTGTGGGCAAGGCTTCCCGGCCGGTGCTCTGCGGCCACAGCCTCCATATCGTCACGGAAGTGCTGCAACGTTCCAGGGTCCAGAAAGTCGTGCACGATGACCGCACCATCCGCGGCCAATGCCGCCAGCACGGCTTCGGCTCCGTCGTCCTTCGTCACCTGCTGCAACGCGACCATCAGTTGAAGCTCCCTGTTGCGAAGAGCTCCGAGGCTCGATCTCCGAGCCCGGCAACCATCTCTGCCAAACGCGCGACATTCGCCACGTACAGATCTCCATCGACAGCACCATGCGCAACGCTCAGCGTCCACGACTCGCTCTTTCCCCACGGCGGCAAGAAGATGCCGTTGTTGAACTGAACGAGAAAGTGCAGATGGCTGATGGCGGTCGAGATTGCAAGGAACTCGCGGTAGCTGGTGGCGGGCTGGTCGTGAAACACGACCGAACCCTTGAACCCGAAGACCTTGCCGTACGACGGCTGCCCGTGCGCAGCCAACGCGTGCATTGAACCCTGCAGCATTCGACGACCAAGCCCTTCCGCCGCGCCATAGACCTCAGGCGCCAGCACCTCCAGCAGCGTCGCCTTGGCGGCGGCCATCGTGAGCGGGTTGCCGTTGAACGTGCCGATCTGGTCGTACACGCCATCAGTGATGGCGGACATGACTTCCTCGGTGCCACCAATGGCGCCACACGGCAGCCCGCCACCCAACGCCTTCGCCAGGCACACGATGTCGGGCGTGACACCGAACAGTCGCGTCGCACCACCCCAGCCAACGACTAGGCCAGTCTTCACTTCGTCGAACGCAAGCAGTACGCCGTGCGAACGGGTGAGCTCGCGCACGCCCTCCAGGTAACCGGGCTGCGGCGGGATGATGCCCGCATTCATCATCATCGGCTCAACGATCATGCCGGCAATCTGTCCGCGGTACTGGTCCAGCACCCGCTCGAGCGCCGGCAGGTCGTTGAACGGGACGATGCGCAGCAGGTCTGCCATCTCCTGCATCACGCCCGGGCCGGGCACGCGGTGCGGCTCGCCGATCGGGCCCAACTGGTCGTGCGAACGGAAAATGGAGACCATCGCCGAGTCGTGATGGCCGTGGTACGTGCCCTCGATCTTGATGACCAACTTGCGGCCGGTGATGGCGCGCATGAGGTGAAACGCATCCATTGTCGCCTCGGTACCGGAGTTACCGAAGCGCCACATGGGAAGCCCGAAACGTGCGGCCAAATTCTCGGCGACGTCAATGGAATCGGCGGTCGGTTGTGCAAAGTGAGTGCCCAACGCAACGCGGGCCTGCACCGCTCGAACGACTGCTGGGTTGGCGTGGCCAACGACGTTGACGCCGTAACCGCCGTGCATGTCGGCGTAGCGGGTGCCGTCCGCGTCCCACACGTACGCACCCTCACCATGGCTGACCCACACCGGCAACGGCCGCGAGCTCGCCCAGCTGGACGACACCCCGCCCGGCATCGAGCGCTGAGCACGCTCCCACAGCTCAGCCGTCTTGGGCATGCGAGCGACGAAGGTGGCTTCCTCGCCGCGGATCAGATCATCAAGGGACAACGCGTTGTCGATCGTCATGACGCGAACCTTACCCCGTTGGACTGATCGGTCGTTCAGGCTTCAATCGTCGTCGGGCTACGCTCACGGCAGGGAACAAGGAGCAACGCAATGCCCAACGACCTCACGAATCACCCGCTCGACACTCGCACGCTGACCCGACACGACTACCTCTCCGACGAGGTCTACGAGCTGGAACGCCAGCGCCTGTTTCACGGTGGCTGGATGTTTGCAGTGCGTGCCGACACGCTGCAACGCGGCAACCGCACCGTGGTCGAACTGGCCGGCGAGAGCGTGCTCATCACACGCGACCTCGACGGCAGTCTGCACGCGCTGGCCAACGTGTGCCGCCACCGTGGCGCCCGCCTGTGCGACCAGCACAACGACACCGGGCAAGGCTCGCTGATGTGCCCGTACCACGCATGGACGTACGCGCTGGACGGTCGGTTGATCGCCACGCCCCACCTCGACGACAGCGATGTTGACAAGGCCAGCAATTCGCTGTGGGCATATCACGCTCGCGAGTGGCAGGGGTTTGTGTTCATCAGCCTCGCCGGCGAGCCTCCGCCGTTTGAGCAGTGGATGACAGCTCATTGCAGCGACCTGCTGGCGCTGGAGCGCTTCGGACTTGGCGGGCTGCAGGTCGCCCACACCTCGGTCTCGGAAGTCGCCGCCAACTGGAAAATCATCGTCGAGAACTACCAGGAGTGTTTGCACTGCACCCGCGTGCACCCCGAGCTGGTGGAAGTGATCCCGCTGTATCGCACCGGTTGGGTTGTCGACATCACTCGCGAGGACGGTGGCGTGGCGATGGTGGCCGACTACAGCACGGGCTACGAAGGCGGCAACGAGATGCCGTCGCTGCCGGGGCTGAGCGAAGTGGACCGCACCTCGTACTTCGGCTGCACGTCGTTTCCCAACATGTTCGTCGACATCTCCGGCACGTGCGCAGTGGTCACCAGTCTCTTCCCCAAGGGTCCGAACCACACGACGCTGGTGATGGAGTTCCTGTTCGCGCCGGAGGTCATCGCCGGCGCCGCCTTTGACCCAGCGCCGATTGTCGAGTTCAACGAACTGGTCGCCAATCAGGACAACCTTGTCTGCGAGCGAGTACATCAGGGCGTTTCGTCACAGGCCTTCACGAACGGCGTACTGACGCCTAAGGACGCGTTAGTGATTGCATTTACACAGCACTATCTCGCTGCCCGAGGTTCGCTCTAGGCCGAGAACAGAGCGCCGGTTGGTGTCGCAAGAAACGCGTCGAATGGAATGTCTTCCTGCTTGAGCAGGCCACTCCTGGGCAATGATCCGTCGCGAACCATTTCGATCACCGCAGCTACCGAGCCGGCGGTCGTCCATGCGATCGCCGTGTTGCTGGTGCCGCCCACCAGTTTGGGGGTGTACGAGCGCACGAACTCAGTCCGCCGCAGCTGGCCGTTGACGTGGCCCTCGGATGACACGTGCACGAACACCACGTCATCGCTGACGGGTGGTTTCGCGTTGGTCAGAATCTGACCGGCCAGCGCGCGTTGCTCGCGCATCAGCAGCTCGTGGAAGAAGAAGTTCATGAGATCCATGTGACCGGGATAGCGGATGGTCTTGTAGTCGATGTTGGCGACGCGGTGCTCGTACGTATCGCACATCGTGCCCAACCCGCCAGAGGTGGTGAATGCCTCCAGCTGCGTGCCATGGATGTACAGCGTCTCGCGCCACTCCATCGCCGACACCCACTTGCGCACACCCTCCTCCAGTACCTCGCAGTCGTTGAGGTACTCGTTGACCACGCCCTCGGGTGACCAGTTGAAGGCATACCCCAGGAGGCCGGTTGGGTGCTGCGGCAAGGCGCCAACACGCATTCGCACCGCACGACACACGTCGAACGTTTCAATCTGAGCGGCCGCCACGATCGCTACGAAGCCGGGTGCGAGACCACACTGCGGCGCCATCAGACCCTTCGATGTCGCGCTCAGTTCCACAATCATCTGTGTCGTTCCGACGTCCTCGGTGAGGTCGAAGTAGTGGATACCCAACGCGTGCGCAATCGACGCCACCGACCGGTTGAGGTGATACGGCAGGCACGACAGCACCGCCTCTGCCCGCTCGAGCTGTGCACGCAGCGCTGCTTCGTCGCCGATGTCGCATGTTTGAACCGCAAAGCCCGTCTCGGCGCGCGGGGTTCGTTGGTCAATACCGGTCACCTCGAAACCTGCTTCATGAAGGAAGGTCGCCGCCAACAAACCGACCTTGCCCAGACCCAACACTGCAACCGTGCCAAATGACATGTCGTCAGTCTGGCAGTACTCGCAGGGCCTCTGGTTGCAACAGCAGGCCGACCTCGCCACCCTCGACCGCTGCGAGGGGCGAACCGTCGTTGGTCACCACCGCCTGCAGGTCTTGGTCACCCACCCGCAAATGCACATGCGTGGCGGCGCCTGCAAAGACGACGTGCTGTACGACGCCACGCAAATGGCCTTCACCTGGGGCCACCAGCAGCAAGCGTTCGGGTCGCACCAGCACCGTGGTCGCACCTGACGTGCCCGCCG
>JAYVVY010000073.1:0-27833 GCA_043786575.1 Ilumatobacteraceae bacterium | reverse complement strand
GAGTATTTCGAGACCGACGAGGCCGCCCGCGAGGTGCCCAAGGTCCAGTTCTGAACACGCCATGTTCGAACTGATACGTGCTAACAAGCGGCGCAGCGTAGCGCTCATTGCCTCGTTCGTGCTGGTACTCGTTCTCGTCGGGGCGGCCTTCGGCCTGCTCATCGGGAACGGTACCGCCGGCACCCTCGTCGCCCTGGTGTTCGCCGGCGGCATGGCCTTCTTCTCGTATTGGAAGGCCGACGCCATCGCGCTGAAGGTCAGCCGCGCTTACCCGGCAGACCCGGTCGAGTTTCAACGGTTGCACAACCTGGTGGAGGGCCTGTGCATCGCCAGCGGGCTGCCCAAGCCGGGCATCTACATCGTCGACGATCCGGCACCAAATGCGTTCGCCACCGGGCGCGACCCGAAGCACGCGGCCATCGCGGTCACCACCGGGCTGCTTGAGAAGATGAACCGGGTCGAGCTGGAGGGAGTGCTTGCCCACGAGCTCTCCCACATTCGCAACTACGACATCCTTGTCAGCACGCTCGCCGTCACTCTGGTGGGCTCGATTGCGCTGCTCACCAATGTCGCCATTCGCATGATGTGGTGGAATGGCGGCCGCGAAAACCGCGACGGCGACCAAGGCGGCAGCGGCAACATCCTGGCGTTCGCCGGTTTCGCCCTCCTGATATTCGCGCCCATAATCGCGAAGGCAATGCAGGCGACCATCAGTCGCAAGCGCGAGACGCTGGCCGACATCTCTGCCTGTCAGCTGACGCGCTACCCGCCCGGCTTGATTTCAGCACTCGAGAAGCTGCGCGACGACGTCACGGTCACCCACGCTGCATCCACAGCGACAGCACATATGTGGATCGAGCAGCCGATGTCGGGCGTTGGCGACCACGGCAAGATGGGTAAGTGGAACAAGATGTTCGACACCCACCCGCCACTCGAAGAGCGCATCGCCCTTCTGCGCGAACTGTGACGTTCACGACGATGACCCGCACGACGATGACCCGCACGACGATGTCCCGCACACTCCACTTCCTGGCTGCAGCTGCGCTGGGATTGGTCGCCGTTGCGTGTGGAGGCGACGACAAGTCGGCACCCACCGTCGAGCCAACCACTTCGGTCGTGGCCACCACCGCAGCACCCACCACGACGGTCGCCGCCACCACCACACTCCCGGCGACTACAACCACTGAAGTGCCGGTGCCGGTGTACCCGCTCACCGGGCTACCCGTCACCGACCCCGCCGTGGCCGAACGCCCGGCGCTCGTCGTCAAGATCGACAACAACGCGGCGGCTCGCCCTCAAAGCGGGCTCAACGAAGCCGACATCGTCTTCGAGGAGATCGTCGAAGTGCAGACCCGTTTTGCGGCGGTGTTCCAGTCGCAGGGTGCCGACCCGGTTGGCCCCATCCGGTCCGGTCGTACCCAAGACGTACTGCTGCTCGGTTCGTTCAACAGTCCGCTGTTCATGTGGAGCGGCGGCAATGGCAACGTGACCCGCGCGATTGAGGGAAGTGACTTCGTCAATCTCAGCGCGCAACGCAGCAACGTCTACAAAGCAGCGGGCTTCTTTCGTAGCAACGAGCGCAGCAACCCGCACGACCTCTATGCCTCGACAACGGCGGCATGGACGTTGGCTCCCGAGGGTGCAAGTGCGCCGCCGCAGCAATTTCTGTACCGCAAGCCGGGAGACCCCCTCGTTGGTGAGGCCACCGCTGGCGTCGACCTCGATATGGATGGCTTGCCGATCGAGTGGCGCTTCGATGCGCCGTCGGGGGCATACCTGCGTTCGAACGGTGGCACACCGCATATGGACGCGCTGAGCGGCCAGGTCAGTACCGAGAACGTGGTGTTGATGTTTGTCGACTACCAACCCAGTGCAGCGGACAGTCGCAGCCCGGAAGCCCAAACGATCGGCACCGGCGAAGCCTGGCTGTTCACCGGCGGGGTACTGGTGCGTGGCACCTGGGCACGGAACGATCGCCTGTCCGCAATCGTGCTGCACGATGCTGCTGGCGCCACTATTCCGCTGACCCCTGGCCGTACGTTCGTCGAGCTGGCCCGCGTTGCCACTGCCAACGCCATCGCCTGAAGTTCCGGGTAGTGCAGCTACCTGGATGTGGCTGAGGTGCCGCGAGGTCGGCAGCGGTACGCTGGCGACATGACTTCTGAGACGTCACCATCACGTTCAACAGGAACAATGCAGGTCAAGCGTGGCCTTGCCGAGATGATGAAGGGCGGCGTCATCATGGACGTCGTCAACGCCGAGCAGGCCAAGATCGCAGAAGACGCCGGCGCCTGCGCGGTCATGGCACTTGAGCGTGTGCCCGCCGACATCCGCCGCGACGGTGGTGTAGCCCGAATGAGCGACCCGGAAATGATCCAGGGCATCCAGGCCGCAGTCACCATTCCGGTCATGGCCAAGGCCCGCATCGGTCACTTCGTGGAGGCGCAGATCCTGCAATCCCTCGGTGTGGACTACATCGACGAGAGCGAAGTGCTCACCCCCGCTGACGAAGCCAACCACATCGACAAGTGGGCCTTCACCGTGCCGTTCGTGTGCGGCGCCACCAACCTGGGCGAGGCGCTGCGTCGCATCAGCGAGGGCGCCTGCATGATCCGTAGCAAGGGCGAGGCCGGCACCGGCAACATCGTCGAGGCCGTGCGTCACCTGCGCAGCATCATTGGCGACATTCGCAAGATCACCCAGGCGGACAACGCCGAGCTGTTCCAGTGGGCCAAGCAGTTACAGGCGCCCCTGCCGCTCGTGCAGGAAGTCGCCGAGACCGGTTGGCTGCAGGTTCCGCTGTTCTGCGCCGGCGGCATTGCCACGCCTGCTGACGCAGCTCTTGCGATGCAGCTGGGCGCGCAGGCGGTGTTCGTCGGGTCTGGCATCTTCAAGAGCGACGATCCCTCACCGCGTGCGAAGGCCATTGTCGAAGCCACCACCCACTTCCGTGATGCAGACATTCTGGCAAAGGTCAGCCGCGGCCTGGGTGCCCCGATGACCGGCATCGGGATGGACGAAGTCAACAAGACCCTGCGTTTCGCAGAGCGCGGCTGGTAGCTCGTCGTGCCGTCAGCGGAGCCGCCAGGTGAACGCCGGCTTGCTCGCACCCGTGGTTGGCGTCCTTGCCCTGCAGGGTGCGTTTGCCGCGCATGAAGACGCGCTGCGCGGCCTGGGTGTAGCCACCCGACAGGTCCGTACGCCTGCAGACCTCGCAGGCGTGCACGCGTTGGTCATGCCCGGCGGGGAAAGCACGACCATGTCTCGGCTGCTCGACACCTCGAGGCTGTTCGATCCACTCCAGCAACGCCTCGCGAACGAGATGCCTGTGTTCGGCACCTGTGCCGGCATGATCCTGCTCGCCGCCAACGTGCTGGACGGGCGGCCCGACCAGCGCTGCTTCGGCGTCATCGACATCGATGTGCGCCGCAACGGCTATGGCCGGCAGGTGGACAGCTTCGAGACCGACATCACGGTGTCGGGGCTGGATGCTCCGTTCCACGCAGTGTTCATTCGGGCACCTAAGGTAGTGACAGCCCGTGCCGCAGTAGAGGTGCTGGCCACGCACGACGGCGTGCCTGTTCTCGCACGCCAGGGGCACGTCATGGTGGCGTCGTTCCATCCAGAGATCACACCAGATGCACGGCTGCACGAGATGTTCTTGCAGCACAACGGATTCACCACCGAGCCTCGCTCATCCAGCACGGAAAGGGGATAGTCCATGTCGGGCCATTCCAAATGGGCAACGATCAAACACAAGAAGGGCGCTGCCGACAAGGCGCGCGCGAAGGTGTTCAACAAGATCGCCCGCCAGCTCGAAGTTGCCGCCCGCGAAGGCGGCGGCGACCCTTCCACCAACGCCTCGTTGCGCACCGTCATCTTGAAGGCGAAGGGCGCCCAGATGACAAACGACGCGATCGATCGTGCGGTCAAGCGCGGCGCCGGCGTCACCGACGGTGGCACCTATGAGGCCATCATGTATGAGGGCTATGCGCCGGGCGGCGTGGCGATGTTGGTCGACGTGCTCACCGACAATCGCAACCGCAGCGGTAGCGACGTGCGCAACATCTTCGCGAAGCTGGGTGGTGCCCTGGCCGAGCCGGGGGCCGTGGGCTGGCAGTTCAGCCGCCGCGGCGTGTTGCTGGTACACGGCGGCGACGAGGACACAGTGATGATGGCTGCCCTGGAAGCCGGTGCCGACGATGTAGCCGACGATGGAGACGGCATGTGGCGCCTCACCTGCGACCCGGCGCACGTGTTTGAGGTGCGCGATGCGCTGGTGGCGGCTGGCCTCACGGTCGAGTCGGCCGAAAGCACGATGGTCTCCAGCCTGACGGTAGAGGTCACCGACGCAGAGGATGCACGCAAGATCCTGCGCATCATCGACGCCCTGGAGGACAACGACGACGTGCAAGACGTCTATAGCAACTTTGATATCAGCGAAGAGTTGATGGAAGCGGTCGGCGAATGAGCATCTCAGTCGGCGATGCCGCACCCACCTTCACCCTCGCGGCCACTGGCGGCGGTGAGGCCTCGCTCAGCGACTTCCTGGGCAAACCGCTCGTCCTGGTTTTCTACCCAGGCGATGACACGCCGGTGTGCACCAAGCAGCTCAACAGCTACAACGACGACCTCTCCCAGTTCGAGGCGCTCAACGCTCAGGTCGTCGCCATCTCGGCGCAGAGCGTGGAGAGCCATGAGAAGTTCTCTGACAAGCACGGCTTCAAGTTCCCGCTGCTGGCCGACACCGACAAGTCGGTCGCTGCTGCGTACGGCACGCTCGGCCCGCTGGGCTTCCCACGCCGCAGCGTGTTCATTATCGACGCCAACGGTGTGGTGCGCTACGCCCACCGAGCCATCGCCGGCCTCACCTTTCGTCCGGTCGGCGAACTGATCGACGTGTTGCTCAGCCTTCCTCGCTAGCCGGTCAGCACCGTGCTCTGACACGGCCCGGCGTTGCAGAGGTCGGTGAACTCGCCGGTCAGCAGGAACGTCAGCGCTTGTTGCAGCACCAGCGGTTCCTGGCTGCCCGCGCCGTGCGGATCGCGGCCGTATTCGGGCTCCGTGGGCGGCAGGTTCACTGGCGGCGGCGCCGGTGTGCCGAAGTCCCACAGCACCAAGATCGCGTTGGTGGGCGCCGCCGGGTCGAGCGGCGCGATGTTCCACATCGGCGTCACGTCGTTGCTGCGCCCATCAGCGATTGCGGGCGTGTGGACGGCAGCGCCCACTGTGCGCGCCAGTGCTTCGGTCGACACGTTTGACACCTGGTGGTCGCCGAATGCCTCGACCATCAGCACCTGCTTGGCGTCGATGCCGTCGTACGGGTTGGCGGTGAGGTGCTGCGCGTAACCGTTGTTCTCGCCGCGGTCCCACAGCAGCTGGATGAGTTGCAGCGCGATTGCCCGGTCGACGGGGTCGGTGTAGGCGGCATCGAAGATGACCTGGAATTGCGGCCAGTCGCTGGAGCGGGGGAGGAGCAGCGAGTAGTTGCTGCCAGGCACGCCGAGTACCGCTCGTGACCACTCGGTACTGATCGCGCTGGCGGCGCCCCCAAGGATGCCCCCCTGGCTGTTGCCAACGAACTGCGTCTGCCCAACCGCGACGACCGGCGCGCCATCAGCGGTTTGGAAGGCTGGTGATGACGCGAAGCCCTGGGGGCTGTTGAGCAGGCGGCCGAGGAACTGCTGGTTGAGGAGGCCCTGCTGCATTCGGTCGGCCTGCTGATTGAAGTTCGAGAGGTCGCCGAGAATGGTTGCGAGTGTGGGGATGTCCTCGGCACTCATTCCAATCTCGTCAATGGCGCACGGCGCGGCGATTCCTATCTCGGCAGCGAACGAGAGTGCATCGACTTCAGTTCTGCTGCCCAATAGCCCGTGGCCGTAGACGATGCCAGGCACCGGCGCGGCAGCTGCGACAGGCACGACGCAGTGGAATGCAGCCGTGAAAGCGGGCGATTCCGCATTCGGCGTCGGCAGGCCGTCGGCCCCGAGAATGAAGGTGTTGCCCGGTGAGCCGTCAGCCGTGAGGAAGTTGGGCACTTCGAAGGTGCCGTCGATGGTTCGTACATTTCCGTTGTCGCTCTGCGAGGTGATGGCGAAGGTCGGTGCTGCGTCGCCGAGTGTGGCGTAGGCCTGCTCGCGAATGTTCAGCAACCGACCGCTCAGGCTCTCAGCGCTCGCGACCGTGAAGTCCCACGCGAGATACAACCCGTCTGTGCCGATCCCGTCGTCGGCCAGTTGCGCCAGGAGTTCTCGAAATGCGCGGGCCCGTTCCAACGGCTCAGGAGTGCCCGTGATGGCCGCGTGAAAGGCGGTGGTCGGCTCGATCGTGGTGCCACCGGCAGCCTTCAGGTTTCGCAGTGCGACAACAATGTGGTGGCCTTCGCTCAGGCCGATCGCAGGATGAATCATCAGGAGCTGGTCGCCCGGTGGCGCTGGCGCATCCAGCTCGGCCCAGTACGGCACACGGTTGCCGGAGGTGGTGTCCAGCAACACGATCGGTGCATCCTCGTCCAGCGAGGCGCCGATGTCGTTGCTGTCCGCGATGCCGCTGGCGGCGATATCGAGCGTTGGCACCATGGCGAGAATGGCGGAGCCGGGGGAGAACCCATCGGCGCGGTTCTGGTCAGTGACATCAATGATCACGCCGTCGGCATTCGCTGGCGGGCTTTCGGGATGGATGTCCAGCCGTCGGCCAGTTGCGGTGCCAGTATCGGGAACGGTGAACGCGTCGTTGGGCCAGGGCAGCAGGCAGGCGCGCTCGTCCAGTGGGTCGCATCTCAACGACTCGTCGAGGATGGCATTCTCGGGTGTTGTCGTCGGTGGTTCCGTCACGGTTGGTTCCGTCGTAGCGACGCTTGACGGTGCGGTTGCCACGTCCGAGGTGTCGGTGGCAGTGTCGTTGCTGCATGCGGCGAACACGATGGCGGCAACGATAAGAAGAGGCATCACAACGCGGCGCATTCGACCAATGTGCCACAAACATCGACGGTCCACGGACGCGGGCGCACCATCCGCTAGCCTCGTACGCGTGTTCGTTCGAGATGAATCCATCGTGCTGGGCATCGACCCCGGGCTCACTCGTTGTGGCTACGCGGTGCTGCATTCCGCGGGCAATGTGGTACGCCCCATTGCCCTCGGGGTCATCCGTACGCCACCCACCGACCCGTTGCCGCAGCGCCTGGCCGAGCTGAAAGGCGAGTTGGTGCTGCTGCTGCATCAGTACCGCCCGTTCGCGGTTGCGGTTGAGCAAGTGTTCTTTCAGACCAACGTGCGTACCGCCATGAGCGTCGGCCAAGCCAGCGGCCTTGCGCTCGCCGAGGCCGCAGCGTTCGGGTGCGATGTTGTGCAGTTCACGCCCAATCAGGTGAAGGATTGTGTTGCCGGTTGGGGCGGCGCCGACAAGGCGCAGGTGCAGCGGATGGTGCAGGCCAGGCTGGGTCTCTCGGCGCCGCCGAAACCGGCCGACGCCGCCGACGCCGCTGCGTTGGCGCTGTGTTACATCGCGGCGGCGCCTATGCGGCGCAGCGTTGCTCGGGCGTTGGCCAAGTGATCGGTTCGTTGAGTGGGTCGGTGTTGGAGCGCACGGAAGACTCCACTGCGCTCATCGAGGTGGGTGGCGTCGGCTACTTCGTGTCGGTCACTCCACGCACGCTTGCCGAGCTCGAGCCTGGCGCCTCGGTGTTTGTGTATGTGCACCATCACATTCGTGAAGACGCGCAGACGCTGTTCGGCTTCCTGCAGCGCGACGAGCGCACCACCTTCCAAGTGCTCATTGCCACTCACGGCATCGGCCCAGCGCTGGCGCTGGCCATTCTTGGCACCCATGGTCCTTCCGCGTTGGTCGACATCATTGCGTCCAACGACATCGGTGCGCTCACTCTCGTACCGGGCGTTGGAAAGAAGACTGCCGAGCGCCTACTGATCGAGCTCCGTAATCGTCTCAGCCTGCCGATGCTCGACCCAATGCCCGTCGGTACCGGCGGCAAGGCCTCCGTCATCGGCGACGTTCGCGAGGCGCTCACCGGTCTCGGCTACGGGCCTGAGGAAGTACGCGACGCAATGCGAGAGCTGCCCACGGATGGCGACGCCTCCAGCCTGCTGCGCGACGCACTGAAGCTGTTGGGGGCCAAGCGTGCGTGATGAATTTCTGGAACCGGAGATGGTCAGCAACGACGAGGAGGTCGACGAAGTTGGCTTGCGCCCACGCAAGCTCAGCGAGTTCGTCGGCCAACGCGAGCTGAAGGAGCATCTCTCAATCGTGCTGGAGGCCGCCAAGCTGCGCGGCCAACCTGCTGACCATCTCCTTCTGGCCGGGCCGCCCGGCCTTGGAAAGACCTCCATGGCCGGCATCGTTGCCGCCGAGATGGGTGTGCACATGCACATTACGTCCGGTCCTGCGCTGGAGCGCGCCGGCGACCTGGCCGCCATCCTCACCAAGCTCGAGGAAGGCGACGTGCTCTTCATCGACGAGATTCATCGCCTCTCGCGCGCGGTGGAAGAGATTCTGTACCCGGCGATGGAAGATTTTCAGCTCGACATCGTGGTCGGCAAAGGCCCGGCGGCATCCAGCATCCGCCTCACCCTGCCGCCGTTCACCCTGGTCGGTGCCACCACCCGTACGGGCATGATCACCGGGCCGCTGCGCGACCGTTTCGGCCTCGTTGCCCGGCTGGACTACTACGCCGACGACGAGTTGGAAGCCATCGTTCGCCGCGCCGCGGGCATCTTGCACGTACGCATCTCCGCGGAAGGTGCGTGGGAGATTGCTCGTCGCTCGCGAGGCACGCCGCGTATCGCCAACCGGTTGCTGCGGCGTGTCCGCGACTTCGCCGAAGTCCGTGGCGACGGCACCATCGCCGAGTCCACCGCTCGTGAAGGTTTGAAGGTCTTCGGGGTCGACGAGCGCGGCCTGGACAAGGTGGACCGCGCGATTCTCAACGCCATTTGCCAGCAGTTCGCGGGGGGCCCGGTCGGGCTCAGCACCGTCGCCATCAGCGTCGGCGAGCAGCCCGAGACGGTGGAAGACATGTACGAGCCGTTTCTCATCCAGCAAGGATTGCTGGCTCGCACTCCGCGGGGCCGTATCGCGATGCCGGCGGCGTACACGCATATAGGGCTGGCAGTACCCAGCGTCGATCGGCCGCCGAATTTGTTTGAAGGCCTCTAAGCGGGCAGATAGAGGCCCAAAAAGGCCATGGTCTTTGCCCAGGCAGCCTTGGCGGCGGACTCGTTGTGGAACATCTCGCTCTCGTGGTTGTCGAAGGCGTGCCCGGCCTGCTCAACGTTGAGGACGAAACCCTCGCGACCCGCGATCGCAGCGCCGATTGCGTCGACGCCAGCGTTTGGAATGAATGCGTCTTCGCTGCCGAAGTGGAACAACGTCGGGCAGGTGACCTGGTCGATCATGCCCAGCATGTCGGGCACGCCCGAGCCGTAGTAGCTGATGCACACCGATGGCTGGGCGTTGGCGGCGACTGCCCACGCAAGAGTGCCGCCGAGGCAGAAACCCATGACAGCGGGAGCGGCCTCGATACCAGGTTGGGCGGCAAGGTGGGCGAGCGCGGCACTGCAGTCGCCGACGGCGGTGGGGAAGTCGAGTTGGCCGACCTTCTCCATGCTGGCCCCCAGGCCAGCCTGGTCGTGACCGGCTTCCCAATTCGGAGCGAAGCGCCAAAAGACGTCGGGCGCGCCGACGAGGTAGCCGGCGGCCGCAAGCCGTTCGGCCACTGCTCGGATGTACGGCCCGACACCGAAAATCTCTTGAATCAACAGCACAGCAGCGGTCGGCGGCTGATCCGGTGTCCAGATGTGGAGGTCCATGTCGCCGGCGTCGCCGCGGGCAACCCGGTCTGTACGCATCGTGCTCATTTGCCCATGGTGCCACAGAGCCGCCAGCCACGCAGCATGAGGCCTCATGAGCCATGTGCCATTAGCCTGAGAGCGCCATGACCGACGCAACTGACGCCCAGCAGCCACCCTCCGGCGACGAGGTCCGCGACGCACTGCCTGACGATCTCAACGCCCATGAGTACGCCGGCCCCTACGAGTTCCCGGACAACAGCCGTCGCCGCAAGCCCGGCGCGCTGTACCTCGGGTTCGCAGCATTATGTGTCGTGCTCTGGCTGTGGAAGGGCGATTCGTCTGCCCTCGTCAACAGCGGGTTCCTCTGGGCTGCGCTGTTGCTCGGGGTAGTTGGCGCGTTCTCCATTTCGTCGGGCTGGCGGATGAAGGTCGACGAGAAGCAGGCACTGGTCGCGGCGCAGGGGGCCGTCGGTTTCGCCGTCGGCCACGCCTCGGCACAGCAGGTGTGGCGCGGCCTGCGCAGTCGCCCGACGTGGCGGGTGCTGATCTACTCTGCGGAAGACCCGCCTCGCCGTCGTGGCCTGGTGCTGGTGGACGCCGTCAACGGCAACGTGGTCGAGCACCTGACGCAGGAGAACCCCATCGAAGAGTGGGATATCTAGCGCTGGCCTGGGTTGAGCCCCGGTCAATCGGCGCTGTCGCCCGCCGCTGTTATCTGTCGCAGCAACTGGCCCAACTCCAGCGCAATCTCGCGCAGGCGGGCCAGGGTTGCGTTGTCCCACGCGTCGGCGCGCACGGCGGTGACAGCATCAGCAATGACCATGGGGTCTGGCCCGGTACCAAGCAGCCGCCCTGCCTCAGTGAGCAGGGTATGCAGCCCCGACGTCGCTCCAGTGGTGCGTTCGACGGGCGTGTCGGCCTGCGCTTCTCGTAGGCGGCGCGGCAGCGAACGAAAGGCGACAACAAGATCATCGGGTGAAGCACTGGTCATCGTGCCATGCTGCCAGGTCTGTGCACAGCAGGTCTCGGCACCCCACCGTCTGTGTGCCTGCACCGGCACGGAGCCCGATGGCAAGGGCTAACCTCTGGACCAATGTTCGACGGAAAGTTTCGCGTCCCGATCGACAAGGCGGTCAAGCCCATTGGGAATGGCTTGCGTCGCACCGGTCTCACGCCCGATCACCTGACGGTGATGGGTCTGCTGGTCGCGGTCGGCGCAGCTGTCGCGATTGGCGCCGGTTGGCTGCGTCTCGGAGTCGTGCTGGTGATCCTCGCCGCACTTCCCGATCTGCTCGACGGTGCGTTGGCGAAGGCGTCCAACTCGTCCAGCCAGCGCGGCGCGTTCTTCGACTCCACCATCGACCGCTTTGCCGACGCACTGCTGTTCGGTGGCGTTGCGTGGTACTTCGCCGCGGGCGACCACCCGCTGATGGCGATGCTGCCCTTCTCGGTGATGGCCCTCAGCTCCGTCATCAGCTACATGCGGGCCAAGGCCGAGTCGCTGGGCCTCGATGCCAAGGGCGGCATCATGGAACGCGCCGAGCGCATCATTGCGTTGCTGCTTGGCCTGGTGTACGAGCCGCTGTTGATTCCCATCCTGTGGATCACTTTGGCGCTTACCGCAGTTACCGCCGTTCAGCGCTTCGTCAAGGTGTGGAAGCAGGCGGCCGTGGCGCCGGTCACGGCCGAGCGCATCGAGCTGCGCCGCAGTCGTCGCGAGAGCCGTCGAGTTGTTCGCATCGAGCGCCGCCACACCGTCATCTCACGCGCGACCGGCCGTACGTCCAGTCGTCGTGACTGAAGCGCTGTCCGCGGCCGCCGCCGGTCGCAAGAAGATCACCGACGCCGCAACGGTCGGCTCGTATCGTCTCGGTGCGCTGGCCGCGAAGCTGATGCCCGGCCCGGTCGCGGCAGCGGCGGCGACGTCGTTGGGCTTCGGTGCCAGTTTCTCCAGCCCCGCCAAACGAGCGATGATCGAGCGTCACCTCAAGCGTGTGAACCCGAAGCTGCGCGGCCCGTCGCTTCGGGTCGCGGCGCAGCAGGCATTCGACAGCTACGCCCGCTACTACGTGGAGAGCTTCCGGCTGCCGTCGCTGAGCAAGCGAACGGTGGATCGCCACTTCACCGTCGATGGTTTCGAGCACATCACCGACGCCTTGGCGCTGGGCAATGGATGCATCTTCGCATTGCCACATCTGGGCGGCTGGGAGTGGGCCGGCCGCTGGATGACCGACCAGGGCTACAAGCTGACGGTGGTGGTGGAGGCTCTGGAGCCGCCCGAGCTCTTCGAGTGGTTCGCCGACCTGCGCAAGGAACTCGGGATGACCGTGGTGCCCACCGGGCCCAAGGCCGGCCCAGCGGTGCTGAAGGCGCTGCGCGAGAACCAGATCGTGTGTCTGCTCTGCGATCGCGACCTGGACAAGAACGGGGTGGAGGTGGAGTTCTTCGGCGAGAAGACCACGCTGCCTGCAGGCCCTGCCACGTTGGCGTTGCGTGTCGGCTCGCCGCTGCTCCCAGTTGGCTGCTACTTCACCTCCGCCTACGGCGGCCATCACGCAGTCGTGCGCCCCCCGCTCTCGCTGGCCCGTGCCGGCGGCCTGCGCGACGACGTTGCGCGCATCACGCAGAATCTGGCGTACGAGCTGGAGTTCCTGATCCGCCGCGCCCCCGAACAGTGGCACCTTTTCCAACCCAACTGGCCCAGCGACCCTGGGTACTGACATAACTGCAGGTCAGAGGCTCGGCTCGAGTTCGTCGTTGTCGATCTCCGTGCCCTCTGGCGCGATGCAGAGCCGTTCCCGTCCGGACGCGGCGACGGGGAACCCGAAGGTTCCCCGTCGTCAAGGTTGTCCGGTTTCGGCCGTTACCGGCCGGGTACGTTCGTCAGCTGGTATCAGCCAGCGAAGCTGAACCGTTGCCCGTTGATCTCGACCCACCGCAGCAGCGCTGCGAGGTCAGTGCCGGTGGAGAAACCGGTCGAGATGTAGATCCCTGTGATCAGCTCGGTGCCGTGGCCAGCGATCAGGCTGGCGTACGAGATGTCCGGAAAGTTCCCGCCGTCGTCGTTGAAGCGCCACGATCCGCTCGTCGCGACCCATTCATTGAACGGACCTTCGGTCACGACCGGGTCCGGGGACTGGGTGTTGGGAGAGAAGATTGACGAGTTCTCGCCACCCAGACCGTCATCGGTGAAGATCCGCAGGTAGGGAACGCCGACACCGCCCGTGGTGCCGGTGGCGACATACCGCATGTAGAACGCCAGGCTTTCCACCGATGACAGCGGCTGACCATTCAGCCCGTTGTAGAACACCGAACCGCCTGCTGAGCCGCCATCGACGTACGGGCCGAACTCGACGCCGTCAGGGGTGATCGACACAGAAGCGTTGGTGGCCGTCCATGCACCACCGAATGTGGCCACTGTCGTCACAGCCGGAGGGCCAACAGGGCCAACAGGGCCAACAGGGCCAACCGGGCCAACCGGGCCAGCAGGACCGGCTGGGCCTGCGGCGCCGGTTCCAACGACGAGGTAGCCGACGACGTCGACAAGGATGTCGCTGGTCGGTCCGGGCTTTCCGAGAGCATCAAAGGTGATGTCGATCTGTCCGGCGTTGGTGCCTGTGGTCGGCAACGCCACCTGCACCGAGTTCGGTGCTGTCTCGTTCATGGAGAAGTTCAGCGATGACGTTTTGGGAGCGCCGGTTGCGTCGCCAGGGCGAATGGAGATGAACCCGTCAGCGCTCGGCGAGACAGCGGTCACGTTCAACAGCACACCGGTGGCCCCAGCGGGAACGACAATCGCTGTGCCCGCTGTCGTTGCGATCGAACCGGTGATCTTCAGCTTCTGTGACACCGACGAGACGAACGGGCCGGGCAATCCAACGTTCACCGGGTCGCGTGTGTCCAACACTCGGACCGGTTCGATGGTGACCACGGACGACGGTGCGCTCGTTGTTGCTGCACTCGCAACGAACACTCCGCCGCCACCGATCGTTACCGCTACTGCTGCGCCGATAGCAGCCCAGCGGCTACGTCGAACACTCTGGAGTTGGTCTTTCATTTGTTTACCCTTCGTCTCGCCAGCGCCGACCGTTCGTTCGGTCGGCGTGAAGTCATCGACATACGTCTACCCAGTTGGCTCGATCGGTAGACGGAGACCGGAACGGCAGATGACGCCTGAGGAGCGGGCAGCGTTGGTGCGTTCGATCAGCGACGTGCTGCGAGCGGGATGTGTCGACAGGGGATGCCGCGCACGAAGTGGAACAGCGGAGCATCGGCATCTTCATGCCACGTCAATTGACGATTGCGTCTGGCTCCCCGCCGAACAGATCGAGGTGGACGGTCACGTCGTGGTGACGTATGTACTTCCCGACAACGGCAGCGAACTAGTGCTCCTCAACGAACGAACTTGCGAGACATGGCCCAGCGACCCCGGGTACTAGCTCCGCTCAGAATCGCACCCGTTGTGGCGTGTGACGCAACGCGGCACCGGCCCGCCGCTGCCGAATGGCGCAGCGACGGGCCAGCGAACACCCCCGACGAATTAGGGCGTCGGCGCGCCCCCGCACAGCGCCGAGACCTCGGCTCCTGGCGGCGCCGGAAACTGATTCGAGTGGACACCTAGCACCGTGTTGAAGTAGCTGATCACCTCGCCTGGGCTAGCCCACGTCCCGGGGTTGCCCGGATCGACGACACCATCGGGTCGGCCGCCGCAACGAGCCGCATCGGCAGCGCCGCTCATACCCGTGAAGCCCAGCAACGCGCCTGCGGCCACCGCAATTGCAATTCGATTCTTCCCCATCTGACACCTCTGTTCTCGAAGGTGAAGCCCCCACTTGGACACCACGGAACGAATCGTCATCTGCTGCCCGGCAGGCGTCTGTGATGCGGATCACAGACGCCCAACGTCACACCGTGCCGCTCGGCTACCGGGCCTGCTTCCCACCGCTGCGAATCAGGGAGAAGGCATCGGTGGACCACCAGGCCCAGGCGACGAGTACGGGCTGGAAGAACAGGCGGTTGCGTCGTGCGCTGTCGGAGTTCAAGCCGAACGCATCATCGCCATCGATGAACTGACTGATGTTGCCCGGAAAGACGGCGATGAAGAAGAGGCCGGCGGCAAGGCCGAGAAGAGCGCGGTGACGGCGAACGAAGATGAGCGCCACACCGAGCGCGATCTCAACGAGGCCAGACAGGATGACAACGACGTTCTTGTCGAGTGCCACCCAATCGGGCACCTGCGCCTGGAAGTCGATGCGGTTCACAGTGAGGTGGCCTACCCCGGCGACGATGAGCCCACCGCCGAGGACGATTCTTGCGATGGAGCGAACGCGAGTCGATCTTGAGCTGGCCATACCGGTACCGTACGCGACTCGTGAGCGAACACCTCTGCGTTCGGGAACATGCCGGACCCCGCGCAACCAGTCACCCGTGACGCGTGCGATCAAGGCGATGCGCCATGCAGTCAGGACTGTCGGTTCTGGTGGTGTCCGATCGAGCGGTAGGATTGCTGGCCATGGTCGTCGAGCAGCGTGAGGGTTACCGCCTGTGGGAGGGCGGGCCTGTTCCCAGAGGCGCCGACGGCATCACCATTCGGTCACTGGTGATCGTGCGTCACGGCAAGGCCACGCCGTATTTGTTGCGCCACGAACTGGTCCACGTTCGCCAGTGGCGTCGGTACGGCGTACTCGGCTTCGGGGTGCGTTACGTCGGCAACTACGCGCTGTGGCGCCTGCGAGGAAAGGGCCATCGTGGCGCGTACTTGCGCATCCCGATGGAGATTGAAGCGGACTGGGTGGCTCGCCGTCAGTTGGCGACAGCGGTCCGCGACGAACTTTCGGACCGCGTCGCGTCGTAGTCGGTAGCGGGGCCGATATGTTCGGCCTTGGCTTCCCCCAGTCGTTCGTTTGGGCGCCCGCGCCCGCAGACGCGAGGGAGCCTCGTTGTCCGAGTATCCGGATCGCCCCGCACCAAGAACCTCACCACTCGCTCGGGCACGCGCATGGGTCCAGTGGGTCGGCGCCGGTCGAGTAGTTGCGTCCGCGGTCGTCGTGCTGGCCGTCGTGGCGGGTGCTTACTGGTTAGTGAAGCCCCCGCCCGCCACCACTGAGTCGAAGCTGCCCTACGCCAACAGCTCGTCAGCAACGTCTTCCACCGCGGCTGCGGGCGCCGCCTCCACGGTGCCACCGACGTCGACTGAGTCGCAGGTCGTGGTCGTGCATGTGGCTGGCGCGGTGCAGTCTCCCGGGGTGTACCGGTTGGGTGCCGGGTCGCGTGTAGTGGATGCGGTGCAGGCCGCCGGCGGGGTGGCAGGCGACGCAAACTCCGATGCCATCAACTTGGCAGCGCTGCTGACCGACGGCGAACGGGTTTACGTGCCTCGAGTCGGCGAAGTTCCTCCCGTCGTCGCCTCCGGTGGCACGGGCGGCATCGGCGCAAGCAGTGCGCCCAGTGGGCCTGTCAATCTGAATAGCGCCACCGGCGATGATCTCGACACCCTGCCTGGCGTAGGGCCAGCGACGGCTGCCGCAATCCTTGCGTACAGAGACCAACACGGGCCGTTCGCATCAATCGATGATCTGGCCGATGTGCCTGGCATCGGCCCGGCGAAGCTGGATGCGCTGCGTGGCCTGGTGACCGTATGACGGCAAGTAGTTCGACCGTGAGTAGTTCGACCGTGAGCAGTCCAACCGTGAGCGGTTCGACCGTGGGCAATTCGACGACTAGAGGACTGCGCCGCCGAGAATCAGGTTGGCAGCGACCAATGCGCCCACAACACCCACCCATACGGCGCCCGCCAGCCAGAGGTACTCCTTCCAGAAATCTCTCCAGGTGGCAACCGGTCTGCGGGTGGCCCGCGCGCTGGCGGCGATGCCGATCAGCAGCCATAACACGGCGCTGCCCAGCGCTGCGGCGAGGTACAGGCCGGTACCACCTTTCATTGGTGCACCGCCCACCAACAGGCCGGGCGCGGCCAAGACCGCAGTCAAAAAGCCCAACACACCCCGAATGGTCGAGGTGTTGTGCCGTAGCAGAACCAGCGCGGTCACTCCGAGTGCCGCGGGCGCAAGCAAGGCCATCAGCGGGCCGAGGCGGCGAATCTGGCGGCGATAGGCACGCGGGCCTTGTCGTACCGAAACCCTGTGCACTGGCGGAGCTGGCGGGGCGTACGCCTGCACGGGTTGCATGCAGTGAGCGTACGACGTGAGGCACGTAAACCGTGGGCACCAGCTCTCCGACGTCGGCCTGCTGCTGGTCACGGTCAGCTTGGTGATCGCTGTCTGGCAAGGCGTGTGGGTAGCCACCCTCACGCTCGTTGCCGGCCTTTTGTTGCGCCAGCGCGGCCTCGTTCTCGTGCTGTGTGCGGTGGCCGCGCTGCTTGGCGCGTGGGTTGGTGCGCGGGCGTGGGAGCAGGCGGCACCACGGCAGCTGGGCGACTACACCGGCTGGGTACAGATCGTGGCCGACCCGGCTCCGTACGGCGTGGGGCTACGGGTCACGGTGGAGGTTGACGACGAGCGGTTCGACGCATGGCTGTACGGCGGTGCTCGTCGCACACTTGCCGACCGGCAGAGCGGGCAGTTCGTATGGGTAGACGGTCGGCGTACTGTGTTGGGCGCCAACGCTCGGCGGGCGCAGATCCGTCACGTGGTCGGCCGATTCGAGGCTGAAGTTGTTGGCGATGTCATCGACGGTTCGCCCCTCGCGCGTGCGAACAATCGCGTGCGCGACAGGCTTCGGTCGGTTGCGGAGTCGACGATGGCTGCCGACGATGCTGCGCTCTTTGCGGGGTTGGTGATTGGCGACGATGCACGCCAGCCAACCTGGCTGATCGACGACTTTCGAACATCCGGACTCTCGCACTTGACCGCAGTGTCCGGCCAAAACGTCGCGTTCGTGTTGGCTGCAGCGCTCCCATTGCTGCGACGGTTGCGACCGTGGTGGCGGTGGGCTGCAACGGTGGCGCTCATCGTCTGGTTCATGGCGCTGACAAGGTTCGAACCATCAGTGCTGCGGGCCGGCGTGATGGCCGTGCTGGCGGCGACGGCGTATGTCCGTGGCAACCAAGTTCGCCCGGTACGCGTCCTTTCGCTTGCTGTGCTGGGCCTCGTCATGGTGGACCCGTTGTTGGTGTGGTCAGTGGGGTTCTGGTTGTCCGTGGGGGCGACGCTTGGCGTGTGTGCGGTGGGCCCGTGGCTGGCGCCGCGGCTGCCCGGGCCCAAGTGGTTGCGCCTGCCAATGGCTGTCACCCTGGGCGCACAGCTGGGCGTTGCGCTACCCAGCGTGTTGGTGTTCGGACGGTTACCGATTGTGTCGCTGCCCGCAAACCTGGCAGCGGTGCCAGCTGCCGGTTTCGTCATGCTCTACGGCCTTCCCGCAGGGCTGCTGGCATCTCTGCTGCCATCAGTGCTGCAGCCGGTCGTGATGTTGCCGGCAACGCTGGGCACACGATGGGTGTCCACGGTTGCGCAGGTGGCTGCGACCGTCGAGCCGTCCCCCTCGTGGGCGGCGCTGTGGTGGGCGCTCGGTGTGTCGTGCCTGCTGGGCTGGTGGCGGCGAGGTCGCTCGCGAGTCGACGCCGCCGATGTGCCAATCTGAGATCACCATGGCGTGCTATCTCATCACCGGCGACGACGAGTCGCTCATGCTGTCCGCAATCGGCGACCTGATCAAGAAGCTGGTCGGCGACGGTGACCGCTCGTTGATGGTCGACGACTTCGACGGCGATGACTACGAAGTCCGAGCCGTGGTCGACGCGGCGCAGACATCGCCGTTCCTCACCGAGAAGCGGGTGGTGATAGCACGCGGCGTCGGCCGCTTCAACGCTGATGATGTTTCGTCGCTGGTGGTCTACCTCGGCGACCCACTGCCTTCTACCGATCTGGTACTGGTTGCCGGTGGTGGCCGGATTGCCAAGGCGCTCACCGACGCGTTGAAGGGCGCGAAGGCAACGACTATCGGCTCTGCTGCTCCAAGCCGCGCATCCGAGCGCACAGGCTGGTTCGACGAGCAGATCAAGGCCGCAGGCCTGAAGCTGGACCCGCAAGCAACCAAGCTGCTGGCGACCTGGCTGGGGGAGGACGCTGGCCGGCTGCAGGGCATTCTCGACACGCTGCACTCCACGTACGGCGATGACAAGAAGTTGACGTCGGCAGACGTGTCGCCGTTTCTGGGCGACGCCGGAGGCATTCCGCCGTGGGACCTCACCGACGCCATCGACCGCGGCGACACCACGGTGTCGTTACAGCTGTTGCATCGCATGATTCGTGCGGGCGATCGCCATCCCCTGCAGGTCATGTCGATCCTGCACGGCCACTACACCAAGCTGCTCTCGCTGGATGGCAGCGGTGCGCGTGACGAAGCCTCAGCCGCCGCTGCAATGGGCATCAAGCCTGGCTTTCCGGCGAAGAAGGCACTCGACCAATACCGCAAGATCGGCGGGGGAGCGGTCACCCGCGCCGTTGGCCTGCTCGCCCAAGCCGACCTGGACCTTCGCGGTGCCAAGGAATGGCCCGAAGAGCTGGTCATGGAAGTTCTCGTCGCTCGCCTCTCGCGCCTCGCGGGCGCCGGCCGCCGCTAGACCAGCCGAGCGAAGTGACGCGTTGTTCAACGGCTGACCAGGCTCACAGCCCGATTACCGCGTCACTTCCGCTGCAGCGGGGCGGAGTTGGGCCGAGACGCGAGCGAACCCGGGCGCTGGGCCCGGGTTCGCTACAAGGACGGTTCGCTACAGGACTGAGCTGAATTGCTCAGCCGGCGGTGGTTGCAGATGCGTTGATCTGCTTCATCAGGCGGCTCTTGCGACGAGCGGCCTGGTTCTTGTGGATGACGCCCTTGGCGGCAGCCATGTCGAGGCGCTTGACGGCGAGGCGAAGGGCTTCTTCGCTCTGCTCGGTCTCTGCAGCCTTGACGGCGTTCTTGACGCGGGTCTTGAGCTCGCTCTTCACAGCCTTGTTGCGATCCGCACGCTTGGCGTTGGTGAGGATGCGCTTCTTCTGACTCTTGATGTTTGCCACGTGGCGAGACCCTTTGCTGGACTTGAAATCGGCTTCGGAAGGCTAACAGCGGGTGTACCTGCTCCCCAACCTTGAGCCCCAAGGAGCCCCTCAAGCGGACGGCTGCTCCCGATAGGCTCGGGCGTCTCGCCATGGATCTCGCACGCATTCGTAACTTCTCCATAATTGCCCACATCGACCACGGCAAGAGCACCCTCAGCGACCGCATTTTGGAGCTGACGAATGCTGTCGACGCCCGGGAGATGCGCTCGCAGTACCTCGACACGATGGACCTGGAGCGCGAGCGCGGCATCACCATCAAGGCCCAAAACGTGCGCGTCGACTGGAAGGGGCACACGCTGCACCTCATCGACACCCCCGGTCACGTGGACTTCGGTTACGAGGTCAGCCGCAGCCTGGCTGCCTGTGAAGGCGTTGTGCTGGTGGTGGACGCTGCGCAGGGCATCGAGGCCCAGACCCTGGCCAACTGCTACCTGGCGCTGGAGCACGACCTCGAGATTGTGGCCGCGCTCAACAAGATCGACCTGCCCGCGGCAGACCCGGACCGTTATGCGATGGAAATCGAGACGGTGCTGGGCATCCCCGCCGAGCAGATTCTGCGCATCTCGGCCAAGACCGGCGAGGGAGTGGGTGAACTGCTCGACGCCATCTGCGAGCGGATCCCTGCGCCCAAGGGCGACATTGATGCTCCCTTGCAGGCCTTGATTTTCGACAGCCAGTACGACCAATACCGCGGCGTGGTCTCCAGCGTGCGCGTGATGAACGGTCGGCTCAACAGCAAGTCGAAGTTGCTGTTCATGCAGGCTGGCACGCCGCAGGAGCCCATCGAAGTCGGTGTTCGTCGCCCAGTTCCCACACCGGTTGACGAGCTTGGCCCTGGCGAAGTGGGCTACCTCATCGCCGGTATCAAGGAAGTTGGCCAGGCCCGCTCTGGCGAGACGGTCACCACCTTCGTGCACGGCGCCACGGAGGTGCTGGAGGGTTACAGCGACCCCAAGCCGATGGTGTTCTGCGGCCTCTTCCCCATCGACGGCGACGACTTCGAACTGATGCGCGAGAGCCTGGAAAAGCTGAAGCTCAACGACGCGTCCATTACCTACTCGCCCGAATCGTCCGGCGCCCTGGGTTTCGGTTTCCGTTGTGGGTTCCTGGGCCTACTGCACATGGAGATTGTGAAGGAGCGGCTGGAGCGCGAGTTCAACCTGTCGCTCATCGCTACCGCGCCCAGTGTGGAGTACCGCGTGCATCGCACCAACGGCGTGGTCGAGCTGATCGACAACCCGGCCGATCTGCCAATGCCGCAGAGCATCGACTTCATCGAAGAGCCGTACTTCCGGGTCAGTGTCATTACGCCCAAGGAGTACACCGGCACGCTGATGGACCTGTGCCAGACGCGCCGAGGCGACATGACCAAGCTGGAATACCTTTCGCCCGAGCGCGTCGAACTGCACTACCTGATTCCGCTCGCGGAAGTGGTGGTCGACTTCTTCGATCAGATGAAGTCGCGCACGCAGGGCTACGCCAGCCTGGATTACGAGCTCAGCGGCTACCACCGCAGCAACCTGGTGAAGGTCGACTTGCTGCTCAACGGCATTGCTGCCGACGCATTCAGCACCATCGTCCACCGCGACAAGGCCTTCGCATACGGCAACCGCATGTGCGAGAAGCTGAAGGAACTGATCCCGCGCCAGATGTTCGATGTGCCAATTCAGGCAGCCATCGGCGGCAAGATCATTGCGCGCGAGACCGTGAAGGCGAAGCGCAAGGACGTGCTTGCCAAGTGCTACGGCGGCGACATCACGCGTAAGCGAAAGCTGCTCGAGAAGCAAAAAGAGGGCAAGAAGAAGATGAAGTCGATCGGGCGCGTGGAAGTACCCGGCGACGTCTTCATCTCTGCCCTCAAACTCGACGACTGACTCTCCAACGGATGAGCGGCGCGTGCGGCCAACTATCGTCCGCCGCATGACAGTTGAGCATTTCGACGTGGTGGTCATCGGCGCCGGCATCTCGGGCATCGGCGCTGGTTACCACCTGCAGACCATGAGCCCGAACCGCTCGTACGTGATCCTCGAAGGCCGCGACGACATCGGCGGCACATGGGACCTGTTCCGCTACCCGGGCGTGCGCAGCGACAGCGACATGCACACGCTGGGTTACAGCTTCAAGCCGTGGACGGCAGAGAAGTCGATTGCCGACGGGCCGTCCATTCTGCAGTACCTGCGCGACACTGTGCGCGAGTGCGGCATCGACCGCCACATCCGGTTCGGGCATCAGATCGCCAGTGCCGAATGGTCCACGGAGAATGCACAGTGGACCGTGCACGGCCAGCGCAAGGACACCGGCGACGTGGTCACCTTCACCTGCGGTTACCTGTTCATGTGCTCTGGCTATTACAGCTACAAGGGCGGCTACACACCCGAGTTCGCCGGCGTCGATTCGTTCAAGGGTCAAATCGTTCACCCGCAGAAGTGGCCGGAAGACCTCGACTACGCGGGCAAGCGCGTAGTCGTCATCGGTTCCGGCGCAACCGCGATGACGTTGGTGCCGGCGATGGCCGATACGGTCGCCCATGTCACCATGCTGCAGCGCTCACCCACCTACGTCGTGGCCGCGCCAGCGAGCGATGCGGTCGCGAACGCGATGCGCAAGGTGCTGCCCAACAAGTTGGCGTACCGGATCACCCGCAAGAAGAACGTCGCCCTCCAGCAGTTCATGTACAAGCGCACGCGCACACAACCGGACAAGGTGAAGGCCACGCTGATCGGTCGCGTGAGCAAGGCGCTCGGGGAGGACTACGACGTCGCCCAGCACTTCACGCCCACTTACAACCCGTGGGACCAGCGCATGTGCCTGGTGCCCGACGGCGACCTGTTCACAGCCATCAACTCCGGCAAGGCGTCGGTGGTCACCGACCGGATCGACACCTTCACCGAGACAGGGATTCGGCTGCAGTCGGGCAGCGAACTGGCGGCGGACATCATCGTGACGGCTACCGGCCTCAACATGGTGACGCTCGGCGAGATGAAGTTCGTGGTCGACGGCGAGCCAGTGGACTTCGCCAAGACCTGGACGTACAAGGGCTTCGCCTATTCCGGGGTTCCGAACCTGGCTTCGTCGTTCGGCTATATCAATGCGTCATGGACACTGAGGGCTGACCTGACGTGCGAGTACGTCTGCCGCCTGCTGAACCACATGGAGACCACGGGTACGGTCGAGTGCACGCCGCGTCTTCGGCCCGAGGACGTCGGCATGCCTGAGCGCCCGTGGATCGAGAACTTCACTTCGGGTTACATGCAGCGCGAGATGCACAAGTTTCCGCGGCAGGGCGACCGCGAGCCCTGGATCAACCCGCAGAGCTACACGCGCGACAAGAAGATGTTCCGCACCGGTCAGTTGGAGGACGGCGCGATGCAGTTCACCTCCGCGCCGGCGGTCGTGCACTAGCGCGACCCGCTCACTCGCTACGCCTTGGCGTCGGCCCAGCTGCGAACGGTGCTGATGTCGGCGACGAAGCGCACCCCTGCACCTGCAGGCTGCCATCGATACGCCGCTTCGGCCAGGCAGTCGTGTAACAACTGCACCGTTGCCTGGGCATGTGGCGCGGGAACATGTAGCAACAGTTCATCGTGTAGGCACAGCACAATGCGCGCGCCAAGACCGGCGGCACGGGCGCGCACCGTGACTGCCCACACCTTGAAGAGCTCCGCCGCTGCGCCCTGCACCATTGCGTTGCGCGCGTACCGACCACGGCCGGCAGCAACCGCACGATGGTCGGCACCGTCGGCGATCTCGAACATCCGAATCAACCGGCCGCCGTACGTACGCAGATCGCGACCGTCGAAGCCGGCCTCGGCCGCATCGCTGAGGTACTTCATCGCAACCGGGTAGCCGGTCTCCATCCCGCGCAACGCCTGGCCTGCCGTGCCGCTGGTCTGCCCGTACATCGCCGCGAGCACGGCAATCTTGGCGACCGACCGGTCAACACCTAATCGCTTTGCGACGGGCGCGTACAGGTCGTCGTCTTGGGTAGCGCGGCATAACCCCTCGTCGCCGCTGACGGCTGCAAGTACGCGAGGCTCGATCTGGCCGAGGTCGGCGCGCACAAAGACGTAGCCATCGTCGGCGAGCACGACGGGTCGCAGTTCGGCGGGCAGATTGTGTAACCCCGCGCCAGCCGTCATCCGGCCAGCGGCCCCATCACTGCCGGACCATTCGCCGCGCAGTCGTCCGTCGGCGCCGACGTTCGCATCCAACCAGCCATAGCCAAAGGTCGTCGCCACCCGCTCGGCCTTGCGCCACTGCAGCAGCGCATCGACTGCGGGGTGAACCTCACGCATCTGTTCCAGCCGCCACGCCCGAGTATCGGGTACGTCGATACCCAGTCGGCGCAGCATGTTCTTGACGTCGGCCGGGCTGCGCAGGTCGATGCCGCTGCCCGGTGGCAGGTGGCGAAGTACCTCCTCGTCACGGCGGGCACGCCCGGCCGCAGCCTCCGCCTCGTTCGCCGCTCGCGGGCCAATCATCGAGGCAATCAATGCTTCAGCGGCTGCCACATTGATCGGGAGACCGTCGGCGGCCAGCTCGGCACACAGCAGCTCGGCCGCCGATTCCGAGCGGGCTGTTGCGGAGGCGTCTCCCTGCACCTCACCGGTTGCCATCACGCCATCGAGCAGACCCTGTTGCAGCTCCGCTGCACTCCAGGCGACTCCGGCCCACTGCGCTGCGCGCTGTGCAGTCTCTGCCCATCCACCAGCCAGCCACTCCGGGCGCAGGTAGCCGTCGGGGCGCACCGGGTGCTCGCTGTCGCCGCCATCGTCGCCTTCACCGCCGAGCAGATTCAGCTGGCCCATCGCCGGCATCGTGTGGTGGTCCAGCTCGTGGAGCTGTGCCCAGACTCTGCCGGTATCCGCCCGCCAACCTCCTCGCAGCAATCGATGCACGGCCACAAGGTCCCAGCACGTGGCCAGTCGCACCCCGCGGGCTAGAAGTGCGGTAGCGGTTGCGTTCGACCAGATCACCCAGCGAGGCCGCAGCTGGTCGTCGAGCCGGCCAACAGCCGCTGCCGCCAGAGGCCCGGTGATGGACAACCGGGCATCACGCACGGCCAAGCCGATGTCGCCAGCCGGGCTCACCGCCAGGCCGACGCGGCTTGCGCGCACCACGCCTGCTTCGATCAACGCCGCGCGGAGCGCGTCGGGATTGTCGAAGTCGAGATGCACAAGACCATCTTGGTCCGCTGTCGGGCGACTCGGCGCGGTAGAAAGGACGGCGATGGCACGCGCACCGATGTTCAGCTCGCTGAGACATCGCAACGCGCGGCTGTTCTTCATCGGTCTACTGGTCAGCAACATCGGTACCTGGATGCAGATGACAGCGATGTCGCTGTTGGTGTACGAGCTCACCGGCAGCGCAGCCGACGTGGGCATCACGCTGCTCTGTCAGTTTCTACCGATGCTGCTGCTGGGGGTATGGGCGGGTGCCGTCGCCGACCGTCGCGACAAGCGCACGATGGCACTGCTCACCCAAAGCCTGCTCGCTGTGCAGGCGCTGACACTTGGTGTGCTGTACCTGCTCGACCTCGTCAACCTGCCGGTCGTCTATGGCCTGTCGTTGCTGCTTGGCGTCATTGGCGCCTTCGACAACCCGGCGCGCCGTGGGTTTGTGATCGAACTGGTCGAGCCGCAAGAAATCACGAACGCGATCTCGTTGAACACGGCGGTGATGACTGGCTCGCGCATTATCGGCCCCGCCCTTGCCGCCGCGCTCAAGGGTCCACTCGGCGCTGGCTGGCTGTTCATCGTCAACGGTGTGTCGTTCGTCGCCATGCTGTGGCCGCTGGTCGCGATCGATCGCACGAAGCTACACACACCGGCGCCGGCAAAACGCGGTGGCACGCCGGTGCGCGACGCGTTCCGCTTCATCCTCCACGATCGGCGACTGCTGGTGGTCTTCGTCACCTTCACCGTCGTTGGCACATTCGCTTTCAACTACAGCGTGTCGCTGCTCAAGATCGCCGACGTTCGCTACGACAGCAAGGCATTCTTCGGCGTCCTTCTGGCGGCCACAGGGCTGGGCAGCATGATCGGCTCGTTGTTCACGGGTGCCCGGGCTCGGGTCACCACGTACTGGTTCTTCGGCAACGGGTTGCTACTCGGCGTCAGCGGCCTCGCCTTTGCGTGGGCACCGAGTGCATGGGCGGCATTGTTGCTGGCGATACCGGTTGGCTTCGGTGGTGCGGCCTTCATTGCCGCGTTGAACGCCATCGTGCAACAAGAGTCGCCACCCGACATGCGAGGTCGGTTGCTCGCGTTGTCCGCCGTTGCGTTCCTCGGCACCACACCGATCGGCGCGCCGATCACCGGCTGGATTGCTGACCATGTCGGCGCGGAGTGGAGCCTTGCCTACGGCAGCGTCATCGCTCTTGTCTCAGTGACGATCGGCTTCACTCTGCGGTGGCGGTCAGTAAGGGCAGAGGTTCCAGCCGACCAGCACCAGCTTGCCCCGGTGCTCGTTGATTACTCCGACGCTGGCGGTGTCATTCCAGAGTGAGGCGCCGCCGGCCGCCGGCAGGTTCAGCATGCGTGCGGTGAGGATACGGCTGAGGTGGCCGTGGGTGAATGCGACGACTGCGCGTCCGGCGCCGACTCGCTCGACCTTGGCCACAAATGCATCGCACCGTGCCGATACCTGCATGATGCTCTCACCGCCAGGGCAGCCCGTGGTGAAGAGGTCCCACTCAGGGTCCCTTTCCATGATCTGCGAACTGGTCAGGCCTTCGTAGTCGCCGTAGTCGAACTCCATCAACGCATCCAATGGTTCCGCCGGTCGATGGGGGAGAGCAAGCTCGGCAGTGCGGGCCGCACGCTCGAGCGGGCTGGTGTAGACGAGCGGATCGCGGCCCTCTAACAGCCCTTCGATCAGCGGGCCGGCGGCAAGTGCCTGGGTCACGCCCTCCTCGGTGAGCGACAGGTCGGTGCGGCCTGTGTACTGACCGGAGACCGACCATTCGGTGGCGCCGTGACGAACAAGTAGGACAAGCGCGGGCAGCGACGCAGAATGTGGCACAGCCGCACAGGGTAGGCGACACTGGCTCGGTCATGTCTTCTCGCCAAACCCCGACGACGATCATGTGGTTCCGCCGGGATCTGCGGTTGGCCGACCTCCCGGCTCTGCATGCCGCGTCAGCTGACGGCGCGCGCGTCGTCCCATTGTTCGTAGTCGACCCCACGTTCGCTGTGTCAGGGGCCCCGCGCCAGGCCTTCATGGCCGATGCACTACAGGCGCTGGACGATTCGATGGGTGGTGCACTGGTGTATCGCCACGGCCAGCCGGCAGAGGTGGTGCCTGCGCTGGCCGCAGAACTCGGTGCGCAAGCGGTGTACGTGTCGCGTGACTACGCACCGTACGGCCGCACTCGTGACGCTGCGGTGGCTGCGGCGCTTGGTTCGCTGGGGGCGCGGCTGCACGGTGTGGGTAGCCCGTATGCGGTCGCGCCGGGTGAAGTGATCAAGGGCGACGGCACGCCCTACGCGGTCTTCACCCCGTTCTCGAAGGCGTGGCGCGCAATCGGCTGGGATGCACCGCTAGGCGTACCCGACGTGAAGTGGTTCGGCGCGCCGCAGGTTGTCTGCGACGGCCCGCCTGCCCGCCCACCCACCGAGGTCGACCCGCGTGTGTGCACTTCCGCCCCCCAGGCGGGCGAAACTGCACAGACGCGTTGGGAAATGGCCAGTGAGACCGGGGCGCACGAACAGTGGCAGCGGTACCTGCCTGTGGTGGCTGACTATCGCGAGATGCGCAATCTGCCGGCGATCGAAGGGACAAGCCGACTGTCGGCTGCGCTGCGGTGGGGGCTCGTTCACCCGCGCCAATTGTTGGCGGACCTCGAACCCAGCGCCGGGGCCGACACGTTCGCCAGCGAACTGGCATGGCGCGAGTTCTATGCCGACGTGCTCTTCAGACAGCCGGCGACCGCCCGCGAGAACCTCAACCAGCGGATGAATGCCATGGCATCCGA